>JAYUYU010000583.1:0-11673 GCA_043752365.1 Myxococcales bacterium
GCACGGCCCCTAGGCCAACCTCGTCTCGGTAGCTCAGTCGGTAGAGCAGAGGATTGAAAATCCTCGTGTCGGCGGTTCAATTCCGTCCCGGGACACCAAAAACCTCGAAGAAAGTGGGGTCTTCGAGTTTCTCATACGTCGCCCTTGTCGCCCCTTTGCGACCTTGGTTGCTGCATATGCGCTACACGGATCCACGTGCTCGTTGAGCGTCGCGCGTAGGTTTTCTTCGGGCATTCGGCCGTAGACGCGCTCGACCATCCGGGAGTCGGCATGGCCCATCGCTACACCGATGAAGTGCGGCGCTACGCCGTGCAGGCGGAGCCAGGTCCCGAAGGTCCGGCGGAGGTCGTTGGGGCTCACTGGAGGGATGCCGGCGCGCTCGCAGGCTTGGACTAGGTCGCGGCGGGAGTTGCCCCAAGACCGAAAGAGCAAGCCGTCTTCGCCCTCGGCATGGGTGAGGACGTGGGCGAGCAGGTCGTGGCCGGCGCCGACGATCGGCACCGTACGGGCGGCCAGCTCGGTCTTGGTGCCGCGGAGCAGGACGCGCCCTGCGGCCGTCTGGACGTCACTGCGGCGCGCGCGGTCCGTCTCGCCCCAGCGCGCCCCGGTCGCGAGGATGAAGGCAACGCGGGCGGCCCGGTCGGGGGTGAGCTGCCCGAGCAACGCTTGGGCCTCCGGACCGGTCAAGAACCGCTTCTTCGGCTGGTAGCCCGACTCGAAGCCGTCGGGCATCACGGCGCCGATGTCGCTCGGAAACTCCCCACGACGCTTCGCCACCTTGAGCATGCCGCGAATGGTCGTCAGCTCTTTCTTAACCGTGTTGCGGCAAGCGCCTTCGGCGAGGCGCACGTCGACGAAGCGATCGATCTCGCGCGCCGTCACG
Organism: Myxococcales bacterium; assembly: GCA_043752365.1. GTDB lineage: Bacteria > Myxococcota_A > Polyangia > Polyangiales > Polyangiaceae > PMG-095. The sequence goes on from JAYUYU010000583.1 coordinate 884, forward strand.
CCCGCCAAGGACGTGTCCGCACCCAGCACGCGCACGACGTGGCCCGCCTTCGCGCGGTACATGCTCAGCGTGCCCTCGGCTCGCCGCTTCGCGCGTCGATCGATGATCAACCGTTCGAGGGCGGAACTGATCGTGGCCGTGCGCGGCTGCGTAGGCCGGATCGGCGGCACCTCGCTCCCACTCACGCAACGTAAGCTCGGCCGCCCGCCGGTCGGTGCATTTGGTGGACTTGCTGACGCGCCGCCCGCTTGGCTCGTAGAACCACGCCGACCAGACTTCACCGCGCTTGTAGAGCCTGCCTGCCATGGTTCAACCTCTAACCTGCGAACGTACCGATGGAAAGCCTCCCGCGACACGCGAAGCAGCTTTCCTCGACGGAAATGGACCATTTCGCGCATCAAGCGATACGCCGTCGCACGCGAAACGCCAAGCGCGGCGGCGACATCGGCGGCCGAGAGAAAGCCACCGGTCGTCACGGCTCGCCCTTTCCATCCGGGGCCGGCTTTGGTTTGCGAGTCACGCGGCGAGGCAACACCGCTCCACATTCGCAGCAGGGCGTCGAGTACCTGAAAATGCCCATGAACCCTGTCGACGCCTGGCGGTCCGTCGGTGCGCGAGGGCTTCGAAGACGAGGGCGAAGACCGTCGGCGAAATCTTGTCGCCGTTGGCGGTGATGTCCTTCAGCATGTACTTGATCAGCTCGCGCGCCGCGCTCTCACCGTCGGTCACTGCCTCGATGTGCACGATGGGTTCAGCCACCTCGCAACCGACCCGAGCCAAGGCTCGTCGCCAGAGATCACGAAGCAGGGCGTGGTCGAGGTACGGGGAGAACATCCAAAGGTGAAAGTGCGGATGGCCAAGACCGTCCGCCCCAGGCGTCCACTCGAACACACGAAGCCACTCGACAGACTTCACGCCAATGTCGCGGAAGTGCTTGTTGAGGAATTTCAAGAAGACTGGCCAGGCAGCAAACGCCAGGTGAATACGGCCGGCCACCGTCGAGGCTCCGTGCGGGACGGTGAGCGTGATGAAACGCTCACCCCAGGTCCCACCGCGTTGGTATGGCCGGAATAGCCCGCGCTCGCGAGCGAAAGCGACGACCGCCGCCCGAGCCGCTTGAAAGCGACCGCGAAGCTCTGCGGCGGTCGCGCCACGACATCGGAGACACAGCATCCACGCGCGGCAGCCCGCCGTCATCTCGCGGCAGACGCCGCACGACTGGCAAGAGACCGCGACGATTTCGGTACCGCATGCCTCGACCCGGTCGATCCGCTCACGGTGACCGCGCGCCCGATCGTCGTACCACTTGCTCTTGGCGAGGATGGTTACCTCGCTGCGACCAGCTCGGCGCAGAGCGACGGCAACTTCAACGCGGCGCTGAATCAGCTTCCGGGCTCGCTCACGTCGATGCGCCTTGGTGTTCTCACCGCCCACCGGAGGGCACGACTCACGACGCGGCAGCGCCACGCGGCACCCTGCTCGGACGCGCCGAAGCGGCGCGTTTGCTCGGGGTGAGCAAGAGCACACTGCGACGCATGGAGGGTGAGACCCTGACGCCGGTCGTTGGCCCAAAGAACGTGCGCCTCTTTCACGAGGAGCAAATTCGGTCGATGGTGATCACGCGACGATCAGAGATCGCCGCAAGTCGGCCGACGGGCGATATCGCTGCCGACGTATTCGCGCTATTCGACGACAGTGTACATCCTGTCGATGTCGTGAAAAGGCTACGGCTCGAGCCCGATCTGGTTGAGGGCTTGCACCAAAGGTGGTGCAGACTGCGGGGGATTCTGGTGCTGAGCGAGGCCAGCACGACGACGCTGTACCGAATGCTCTGCGACGACGAGACGACGTCTCGGCCGAGAAACGAAGTTGACCTGCTCGCCATCGCGCGGCAATGGGTTCAGGAACAGAGCCTTCGCCACTGCGTGCAGTGCGGCACCGAGAACGCGCAGTTCTGTCGTGCTTGCGCCAAGAAATGGGGACTGCGGGCCGCGAGAAAAGAAAATCTTGCGCAGCAGCATGCCCGCCTTTGAATCTCCCTCACGGCTTTGGGCCGCTGAGCCTTCCGCTCGGCAAGGTGCGGCTGAGTGCTGGGTCGCCGATTCGTGTAAGCTGGATTTGTGACCGACCGCAGACAGGCCTTCCGGGACTTCATGAACTGCTTCGATCCAAAGGGCGAGCCCGCGGGTGCGCTGGAGCGAGGGTTTTATGTTGAACCGCCAGCAGCAACAGCTCGACAAATTGCTGATCGACTCGCGATCGAACCTTCCAGTTCGCATGTGATCGTCGGAGGCGTAGGCACCGGCAAGAGCACCGAGCTTCACGTGCTCAGCAGCAAGGTTCCGGAGGACACGACGGCCTTCTTCCTCGACGTGCCTTCGGAGCAAAAGCTAAGCAAACTTAGAGCAGGAGTCTTGCTTGCCCTGACTTGGGTCAAGATCAGCGGCACAGTCGAGAAACGCCATCTCGCCGACGATGCAAAACTATTGTTCGACAGAGCGGAGGCGTCGGCGGAGGGTTTTTGGGGGGAGGCGTGGGAAGGAGACGACAATCCCGGCGATCTCATTCGGGTGCCCGGCATTCTGGAAGGTCCCGATAAAAGCGACAACATCGACAATGTCGTGAGCGGATTGCGCATGCTTCTGGGTTCCAGTGCGCAGCGCTATGTCGTGCTCTTCGATGGTCTGGACCGGGCCAAGCGAACAGCCGATCTGGTGCGGATGATCGCACGTGATATTCGCTCGCTGGAAGGACTTGGCATCGGCACGGTTTTGGTCGCTCCTCCTGACCTTCAACTCGACCTCAATCGACAGATCGCGGAACGATTTTCTGGTTTTCACTTCCATCTGGCAGCAGATTTTCTGACAGCCGCGGGGGCGGCCTTCTTGTCGCAGGTATTGCGCAGCCGCGGTGACGCGGGCAGCGGATTGCTCGCAGCCACGGCAATTGAGTCCATCGTGAGTTTCTCAGGTGGAATTCTTCGCGACCTCGTTGCTCTCGCGCGTGACTCCGCCGAATTCGCGTACGCGCAGGGTGCTGATGAGATTGACGAGGGTCACGTCGCCGCGGCCGTCGATCGCCTTGGTCGCCTACTGCTCCTCGGCCTCACACCAGAAATGACCAAGCGGCTGACCCATCTACGATTCAGTCGTCTGCGACAGAAGGAACCATTCTTGGAATTCACGACGGCTGGGCAGGCTGACATCGACCTATTGGTAAGACGACTTGTGGTCCAACTACCCGGCGCAATTCCACGATTTGTTCTACATCCCGCAATCGTTCCACTACTTCCCGGATTGGGCAGGTTGTGACGACTGGGGAGACCGGCGCTTCAAGCATCGCTAGCCGTATCTTGCTAACGGACGGCGGCTGGACACTCGTTGAGTTCGTGAGCGAGGCGGCGGCGCTGGAAGGGGCCGGAATGCTCCGCGACGAACTGACGCATGAACTTGGCGCGCGCGGCGAACAGGCGCGCGCAGTAATTGTAGAGTTCACCGACGCCGAGGCGCTTACGCGACAACTCGCCGAACTTGGCGAAGCGGACATCGCGATCCTGACTCAACTAGATCGCCTCGATGCACGCCAATGCGAGTGGTTGGATCTGCATCGCGGCAACTTCACCGGAGGACCTAGGGTGATTTTCCTGGCCACGGCACGTGCCGCAGCCCAGTTGTGCACCGCTGGTAACCTCGTCGCTTGGTTGGGAGGCAGGCACTACAAATTTGACCAAACCGAAGGCGTCATGGACGTGGAGGCACGGTTGCAGACCCTCCGCGCTCTGCACCAAATGGACAACGACACGATGACCCGCCTCGTGAAGGAGAAGAGCCTCCCGCTGACTCCCGAAATTGTCGAATGGTTGATCTTGCTCAATCGTGGTGACCTTCTCGATGACTAGCGTCGAACGAGATGCGTACCTAGCCCGTGCTGCAGAACTGCAGGACCGGCTTCACGCCGCCTTTCGGCCGCACCCATGGCGAATGGCAATCGACCTCCATCGCGCGATTCGGACTTACCTCGTGAACGCTTCCAACCAGCGCCTGATCGTGCAACCTCAGGAAGAGATTCACAAATGGCTGCGAATGAGCGGTGGGCGAAAGGACATTCCCAACGCAACGCACAGCATCGCGTACGGGCAAGGCGTCAACTTCAGCCGTGATCCCGCGTGGCCCCATCTAAGCAGGCAACAGGATTCAGCGTGGTTTGATTTCCAGTTGAGCGTTAGGGAGTCGAGCTACGGCGTCGAAGTACTCGCCTACGGCTTTGAACTGCGACTGGTTGGCGAAAATCGGCCTTTGGAATTCTTTCGGATCGACATGAACCACAGCACGCACGCGAACACGCACGATGGCCACCGGTCTCACCTCCACTTGAACTGCGACGACGACGGCTTCGTGGTTCCAGCAGCCGTGATGGGCCCGTATGAACTTCTAGACGCAATGCTTTTTGGTGCCGTGCGCGACAATCGTACGCGCGGTCAAAAACAGGGATAGTCGCGGGGATTCGCGCACGGGAGCCATCAAGTCAGCACGTGCGCAGGCTGCGCGCTCATTTGGTTCAGATCGCGCCGCTATGGGGGCGACGAAGATTTCTCCTGAGCACGCAGGAGGGCCGGCGCTCAGCCAGCGAATAGCTTGAGCGGCGACTGCGACCATCGCGGCTAGGCTGCCGTAGTCACCGTTTCGGGCCGCCAATCGCAGAAGTTGATCTCAGCATCGGTGGTACCGGCATGAGATCTGCGAAGCTCCACCGTGATGAGTCGCTCACTTTCAATAGCGGGGGACAATTCAAGACGCAGGTATTCGAACAGGGGGCGCTCATGCACGGCGATGACCACCTGGCGCGCCTGCTCACGCACGAGCGTGCGCAGCAACGCCGTGAATTGGGCGATGTGTACTTCGTCCATCGACTGAACAGGGTCATCGAGCAAAATGCATGGGATATGAGACCGTACGGACAGGTGCAAAGCCAAGAAGAGCGTGAGGGCTGCGGTATTCAGGTTTCCAGAACTCAGCATGGCGCCCGGCGCACCGCCTGGTCCACCATCACGGTGCACAGTCTCAAACTGGGCTGTGACCGGTCCCTTTGTGGTGTCAGGAAGGCGGAAAGCGGGTACGAACGGTTCCGCTGGCGCGAGCCGGACGAACAAGTCACGCCACAGTCGGTTGAGCTTGTCGTTGAACACTCGACCCACGATCGCAGCGCGAACGTCCCTGGCGGATTCGGCGAGCCTTTTACCATCGTCGACAATGGATTTCGCCTTCTCAAGAGCGGCCCGTGCCCCCTCTAGTCGTGTTCGCTGGCCCGCAAGCTCTTCGCTTAGAGCGGTGCGCCGAGCACGTCCGGCGATAAGCAAGTCATATTCGGCAAGAGCCTGGCGTCGAACGCGCTGCTCCTGGCTCACTCGTTCTTCGTCTCGAAGAACTCGTTCACGCAGCCGCGTCAGCAGCACTTCCGTGGTTTCGCCTTCCTGGCTGGTGTCCTCCACCGACCTTGCGACCTCCTCAAGCTGCCGACGTGATTCCGTCGCCACGTCTTGCCGCGCGGCAAGTACTGCGGTCCGGCGGAGGGAATCCCCAACAGTGGCCTCTAGCTCTTGCCCAATCTCGACCGTCGACCGACTAGCGAACAATTGCCGCTCGCACTCGATGAGATCGGCGTGACGCAACTTGAGCTCGGCACGATTGGGCTGCGATAGTTTCTGGCCTTCCAACGAAGACCGCTGGAAGCGCATCGACGAGAGGCTAGCTTGCGTGCTCGCAAGCTGCACTCTGGCAGCGTCAAGGTCAGCCGAGCTTCTAGACAAGGCCGCCGCCCGAGCCGCGATGAACGCCGGAAGCGAGGTCTCGGACACTTCCGTGTAGTCTCGTTCGCACACGGGACAGATGTTCGAATGGGCGTGTGCCTGAGCGATCAGAAGTACCTGCGCGGCTCCGGAGAGATCCATCGCAGCGGTCGAGAGGCGCTCCTGGAGGATTATCACCTCCGCTTCCGCCTTAGCGATCGACTCATCTACTTCTTTCAGTTGCACGACGCATGCGTCGTCGCGTTCGATCGCTTCCCACGTCCGCTTGCGTTGCGCCGCGACGCGCGTGAGCAGGTCCTCGAGAGAAGGAAGCGACACCGACGACGCGATTGGCGGGGCCACCCCGAGCAGGTCGGCCGCGTGGTCCATCAACGCCTGCGTTCGGCCGCCATGCCCGGCAGACCACTCTTCTAGAGCGACCCGGGCTGAGCGAGCGGCGTCTACTGCGTCGCGATTTGCTTGCGCCTCCGGCGTCTGCTGCGTCGATCGCAGTCGGTCAGCGATCGCGTCGAGGTCACGCCGTCGCCTTGCAAACTCCCGCAGCAGAGGCTCCTCAACATCTGCGGCCAAACGCGACCGTTGCTCATCAGCGTCGTTCAGAGCGGGCCATGCAAGGCCGAGTGTTGCGAATGAGCCGCGAAGATTTGCGTCGAGGCTCTCCAACTCCTTATCCAACCCCTGTATCTGCCTGGTCGTCTCGCCAATCTGAGATTTCAGCCGTTCGACGAGTTCTTCGAGTCGCTCATAGTCAGGGACTAGCTTTCGTGTTCGACGGATGTCGCCCGCAGCACCATGGATCCCCAAGATTAAGCTCTCCAGCTGATCGAGCTGGAGAAGTTCTCGAATGAAAAATGTAAGCGGCGACACTCCGTTGCCTTGCGAGTGCTGGTAGAGTTCAAGCAAGCGACCGAGACTTTGCTGTGGCAGGTAACATCGCTCGGTGAAATGCGACCGTAGGTTTCCATCGAGCAAGGGGCGCCCGCTAAACCCGCTGGGGGTCAAGGCGATGTCTGCCGGTTCAAGCAACCGAGGCTCTGCTTCGCTGCCATTCACCGAAAGTTTGACGAAACCACCCTGAGCACCGCGATGCAAGAGGTGGCCCTCGTAGTCCGGTTCGGTGCGCGCGAGCGCAGCCAGCCGGCCTGTCAGCGCCAGTTCGATCGCAGAGAGAACGCTTGTCTTCCCTGTTGCATTGGGGCCGTGGATGAGGACGATGGATCCCTCCAGCGGGATCTTGAGTCCGCCATGGATGCTTCGGAAATTAGAAATCTCCAGGGATTTGAGCCAAGGCGTCATTCTGTTTCAGCCTTCAACGCAACGCCCACGGCGGCCTGAATCGCGCTCGCGATCAGTTGTTCGACCGCTTCACTGGACCGGCGCGCGGCAGATGCGAGCTGTGAGACAAAGGCATCGTCATTCGCCTGCGCGTGGTCACAAAACTCGTCGAGCGGATCACCAGGGGACGCAGAGGGCAGCGGAATGACCAGGGGCACGAACATGCTCAGCCAGTTTGCGACCTCGGTGTCATCACTATTTGTCGCGATGCCGATCGGCAAGACACGACACGTGGAACCCAAATCATTCAAGGTTTCCGCGTCTGGCCTTGGGCCGACGAGAATCGCAGTGAGCGTTCGTCGCGAGTCAACGACATCGAGTGCACGCCCTAACGCGGTGATCTCTCGTAAGAGGTCCGCGTTGCGGTCGGTGACAGTGTCCGCCACGACGACGAGGTCAAGCGTGCCAGGCGGGCCAACCATGGCTGCTGCAAAAGCAAATGGAACTCCCGCCACCTCAAACGGTAGCGCCAGGTGGAGGTAGCCATGCGACCCGAGCGTGTTCACGACGAGCGCTACGCCCGGCGCGGTCACAGAGCGGCCTCTTGACGAAATCGCGTACGCAAATCAGCGAGCGAAGCCGATCTGCCCACGACGTCGGGCACGATCACTTCCCGCGGCCCCGAAGTCCCGGTTCTTCCCGGCGCCCCGCGAGGCGATCGAGATCGCCTCTTGGTGGTGTGCATGTCGGAATGAAAGACGACCGCGTCGCTAGAGCGTGCGTCAATTGTGCCGCTTTGGAACAGTCCAACATAGGCGGTTCCGTTTGCAGCAAAGAAAACCCGCGAGGTCCTTCCTGTCGACTGAACGGTGAGCACGCCGTCAGTGGCGAGGGGCGGGGTCCTCACCGTCGTCGACCAAGCCCCGCTCGCGTGTCCGTCTCCCAACAGTGCCAGAACTAGGGCGGCCTCGCTCACGCCCGACGTTGATACGCCGGGCTCAGTTGGAATGTCGCGGACGGCTGAGACCCCAATCGGACGGTACTTCAGATTCGCCTCGACCTTCCCCTCCTGCAAAAAGCACAGACCGCGGGCAATCGTCTGCCAGACCGAATCCACGAATGTCGTCGATGTGAGATTCGCGTTGCTGGCTACGGCGTCGCGCAGCACTTGCAGCCCTTGTCGCAGTTCGTCACGATCCATAGCCGAGAACTTGCCTGCAATCAGCGTTGCATACACCTGCAGTTTCGCAGAGAAGACATGCAGCGTTAGTCCGAGAAGGAGCTGTTTGCCGTACGCGACGAAAAGCGCGGCAGCCTCTGCTCCCACAGGGTCATTGTCGTAGCCGTCGCCGTAAACGCACCGCAGGATGTTCTTCTGATGGACGCCGAGATCATTTGCGGCGAAGACATGGGCGGGAGGTGAGCAAGGCCAGACCCATTCAATGGTTTGCTTGGCGTTGACAAAGACGGCCTGGATATCCGAGTCCTGCGCGGAGAGCCCGATCATCAGCGTTCGCATTTTCGTCGCCAAACCCTCAAGTTCAAGCCGCATCGCACGATGCAGCTGAGAAGCGGGCCACTCCGTAATTTGTGATTGGCTCGCCACGAGCAAGGGCCGGTAGGTGGCAGCGTCCGTTGCCGCAAGCACTGCACAACCGTGAAACTTGAGCAGGCGAGATCTGCCGTTGGAATTGCGCAAATCCTCGTTTCGCACGCAAACGTTCAGCACCCCGGGGGATGCGCCGAGATGTCTGATGGCAGACTCAATAAGCCCGTCCCAGTTGGCCGAAACCACGTGCCGCATCACACCTTCAAGCATCAAGATCGCAATGCAAATGTGCTCGCAATCGGGCACGGCCAGGGATCCAAAAACTGAAGCGGCGTCTGCGGCCTCCCACAAGAGGTAGTCCCGTAGTTGGCCACTCACTCGAATATCGAGAAAGTGCGAATACTTGACCACCAGCCGCTTCGCTATGGTCTCGATTAGGGGCCACGTGCTCGACACCTGATTGGTGTCGATCGAAGCCTTCTCAGCGCTCGAGAGGTCGGCGAGATCAAGCGCTTCGTCCAACGCCTTCGCGTACTCAGGAGCCGTGGCGCTCATCCGGGCTCTAACGTGTTCGAGGGCACGCTTGATCAACCCTGCCAGATCGTCAACGCGGCCTCTCGAGATACCCGACCCTAGCCAGAGGACGTATTCGGCACTCGCTACCCCAGCGGCCATCGAGGCGAACGAGCCGTCAAGGTCGGTCAGAACCTCGACGACGCTAACGGTCTCCGCGGTTCTCGCTGGCGCCGCACCACTGGCCGAGGGCGTTGTGCTCGACACCGGAGCCGGCACCGCGCCCTTGGTGCTCAAGACTCCTTCCTTCCACTACCCACGACCGAGCCTACGTGCCCCGCCCCGCGCGATTGCCGATTGAGCGTGCCTCTCGTCATCTGTCCACGATTTCCGTGTCCGCGTAGATTCGCGACGACGCAAACCTACCGGCGTTCGGCGGCAAATGCCAGGGTCGGTACAAGCGCAAACGCCATTCGAAAAATGCACATGCGAGCGGCACGCGCGGTCGTCAGGCAGGGAGGCCCTGCCCCGAGCGTGCCCCTACCCGAACAGACGAGATCCCGTAAGCCACTACACGGCCAGGACCCGCACGCCCGGAAACTTCGTCGCCAGCCGCGTCATGTCGTCGAAGTCCGAGGTGTACACGGTGTCGCCGCGCTGCGCGGCCGAAGCCATCACGATCGCATCGATCGTGTGCTCGCGGCCGAGCCGAAGCTCGCCGAGAACCTCGCCCGCGATGCGCGCTAGCGATTCGTCGACTGGCTCGACCTCGACGCCGCCAAGCCAGTGCGCCGCGTCCCATTGGCGCTGCCGCCACCACTCGGCGATGACGACAGCGGGAACCGTGAGCGTGACGCCCGCACGCTCCCACGCTTTCCAGAGGACGAGGGCGCGACGCTGTTTCCGTTCGAGCGCAATGAAGACGCCCGTGTCGAGCGTTACCGCTGCCATTCGTCGCGCACCGCGGCCAGCTCTTCCTCAGTGATCGGCGGCTGGCCTTCGAGCAGGTGCTCCAGGAGCGCGAGGCGGGCCTTCCTCTGGCCTTCCTGCTTGCGCGTCTGAATGGCGGCGAGGATTTCCTTCAGGCTGTCCTCGAGGCCGTGCCGCTCCAGCAGGCGCACGAGGGCCTGGGCCGGGGACTCGTCGGGGCCCGGAGTCGCGGGGAAGCCGGTGGAGGGCGCCTGCATGCCCTGAGGGTAAGCCGCCGAGCCGGAGGCGACAAGGTCACCAGGCAAACGCGCAGCAACTGCTACACATGCGCTACACCGCCTCCGCTCGCGTCACCTTTCGAGCCAAATTCCCGCCCGCCATGCTCCTTGGCTCTGGGCTTGAAAATCCTCGTGTCGGCGGTTCAATTCCGTCCCGGGACACCAAGTGTGAAGCGCCGAAGGGGCGATCAGGTAGCTGGTCGCCCCTTTTGCTTGGTCGCGGTCGGCTCGAGGGGCGCGGGCGATTACCTGGGGCTCGCTAAGGCGCTTGCGCACCCACCCTCGCTCCGCCGCAGCGGGGCTCATGGCGGTTCGTCGCCTGAAATCCTGGAAACGAGCCGCTTTCGATGTGTGCGGCAATGTGCGCGACCGCTACAAAGGTGTTACTTAAGCGTGGCGCTACGTAGGCGCTTCAATGCCCGTTGCCTCTTCTCTCCAG
>JAYUYU010000584.1:0-11663 GCA_043752365.1 Myxococcales bacterium
TTCGACCCCACCGAGCGACTCTTTTGCCCCAACCGCAACCAAATGCCACGGCGCGTGTGGCCATTTTTCTCGAAGTATGCCAAAAAGCGGCCCGATCACTTTCGGCACGGGAAGTGCACCGCACACGGCATGAGCACACCGCAAAATCCCAGTTGGTGGAACGAGGTGCACTCATCTGCTTGGGAGCGCTCGAAAGAGGCCCTGCGCCGCGACTGGGAGCAAACCAAGGCGGACCTGGGCGCGGGCGGGCACGAGCTCAATCAAGGCGTGGCCGATACGCTCAAGCAGGCCAGCGGGCAGCAGCCGACACCGCCTGGCAACCGGCCGAACCCTCCCGATGTCGACGACTTGGATTGGGCGGCTGCCGAACCGAGCGTCCGCTACGGTTACGGCGCGGGCATTCAGCACCCTGATGCGGCCTGGGACGACGCTTTGGAAGGTCGCCTGCGCCAGGATTGGGAGACGACTCTGACCGACACTCCGTGGGTGAAGGTCAAACACGCCGTCAAGCGCGGTTGGGATAGCGCCAAGAGTCCCGCAGCTCGACGTTGAGCATGCCCGCGACCGAACCAGCGGAGGTGTTTGGCGACCGCGTCAGCATGCTCGCGGGCCTTCGGCCTCAATTTACGTGGCAACAGACCGACCTGCCGGATGGCGTCCGAATCGAGCTAGGAGGTCCGCTTACCATCGACGAAGCCCCTGCCCTGTGGAAGCGTCTGAGCGACCTGCTCGAGCACACCGCGGGCAAGACGCGCGTAGAGCTCGACAACTCTGGGGTAACGGTCATCGACGGCGCTTGCACGGCACTTTTGGTGCACTTGCGCAGCGAGCTCAAGGCTCGGCGCGTGCACTGCGAATTCACCGGTGGCTCACCCGCGGTGCGACGACTGGTGGAGCTCTATGGTGGTAAGCGTCGCCCCAAGGCTCGCCGCCCCCGCCGAGTCGTAAGCGCTGTCGAGCAGGTCGGACGCACGACCGCCGCGATGTTCGCCGAGCTGGTATCGGTGCTGGACTTCTGCGGCCGGCTGGTGCGCGCGGCCTGGTTTTCGGTACGCAACCCGCGCCAAATGAACTGGCGGGACATTGGCGTGACCATGGAGCGGGCTGGCGCCGACGCGGCGCCAATCGTGATGCTGATCAACTTTTTGATCGGCTTCGTCATGGCTTACCAGAGCGCTCTTCAACTCAAGCAATTCGGCGCGAATATCTACGTTGCCGACTTGGTTGGCCTATCCGTAACCCGCGAGCTCGGCCCGCTGATGACCGCCATTATCGTGTGCGGCAGGACGGGCGCTGCCTTTACGGCGGAGCTTGGCACCATGAAAGTGTCGGAGGAAGTCGACGCGCTGCGCACGCTGGGTTTCATGCCGCTTCGCTACCTAGTGCTGCCGCGAACGCTGGGGCTGTTGCTGGTGGTCCCGCTGTTGACGCTTTTGGCCGACGCCGTGGGCATCCTCGGCGGCCTACTGGTCGGTGTTTTGTCGCTCGATATCACGCCGGTGGCATATTGGGGTCAGACGCTCAAGGTCGTGAAGCCGTGGGACGTCTTCTCGGGCGTGCTCAAAAGCGGTGTATTCGCCGGCGCTATCGCCTTGATTGCCTGCCAGCAGGGGCTCGCGACCACTGGCGGCGCAGAGGGCGTAGGCAGGCGCACGACGTCGGCGGTGGTGACCATCCTGTTCTCTCTGATCTTGCTCGACGCGCTCTTCACCGTGGTGCTGGGAGTCTTGGCGCCGTGAGCACTCCGCTGATCAAGGTACGTGACCTGCAGGTGGGCTGGGCCGACCGGATTTTGCTGCGCGCTGCGAGCTTCGACGTGGAGCGCGGCGACGTGTTCGTGATCTTGGGCGGCAGCGGCTGCGGCAAATCGACGCTGCTGCGCCACTTGATCGGGCTCGAAACCGCGAGCACAGGCACGATCACGATCGCTGGCGTGGGCGCTCCCCGGCTGGAGGGGGCAGCGCCCGAATATGGGGTCATGTTCCAATCGGGCGCGCTGTTCAGCTCGATGACCGTCGGCGAAAACGTCGGCTTTGCTCTGCAGGAATGGACCGACCTACCCAGCGACGCCATCGAAGCCATCGTCAAAGCCAAGCTGGCGCTGGTCGGCCTGGAAGGCGCCGAAAGCCTGCTGCCTGCGGAGCTTTCGGGCGGCATGAAGAAGCGCGCCGCGATTGCCCGCGCCATGGCGTTCGAGCCAAAACTACTATTCCTGGACGAGCCCTCCGCCGGCCTCGATCCGGTCAGCGCGGCAGAGCTCGACGACTTGATCATCGCGCTCAACCGCGGGCTGGGGCTCACCGTCGTGATGGTAACTCACGAGCTGGAGAGCATCTTCAAAGTAGGAAAACATTGCATCATGTTGGATAAGGAGACGCAGAGCATCATCGCCAGCGGCAGCCCCCAGGAGCTCAAGGCGAGCAGCTTGGACCCGAAGGTTCATCAATTTTTCCACCGGGAAGCCAGGGTTCGCTAATGGCTGTTGGCACCAATCATTGGAAGCTAGGTTTATTCGTTATCGTGGGCGTCAGCTTGGCGCTCGCGGCGATGGTGGTGCTCGGCGCGCAAAGGTGGAACGACAAGACCGTCAGCTACGCGAGCTTCTTCGACGAGTCGGTGCAAGGCTTGGAGGTGGGCTCGCCGGTGAAGTTCCGCGGTGTCACCATCGGTAACGTTGCGGCTATCGACGTCGCAGTAGATCATCGACACGTGCAAGTGACGAGTGAGCTCTTGACCGAGCAGTTGGGGCGCTTGAACTTACGGCTCGACAACGGCAGGGCCGGGTCGACTGCCGGCCTACGGATGCAGCTGGCTCAAACTGGCATTACCGGCGTCAAATTCATGCTGCTCGACTACTTCGATGGCAAAGCTTACCCGGCGGTGGTTCTGCCTTTCAAGGTGCCGCGCGACACCATTCCGTCCACGCCTTCGACGATGAAGAACCTCGAGGACTCGGTGGTACGCACTGCCAACCAGTTTCCGGACATTGCCAGCGCGCTACTGGGCACCGTGACGCGATTCAACGACCTGATGACGCAGGTCGAGCAACAGCACCTACCGGCGAACGCAGCCGGCACGCTAGCTGAAGCCAACTCGACTTTGAAGGAGCTGCGCACGCAGATGCAAGCCCTGAATACCGGCGGGCTGTCCAAGCATGCCGAGCAAAGCATGACCGCGCTCAACCAAACGTTGTCCAACACCGATCGTTTGCTGGCACGCCTGGAAAGCGACAAGGGCGTTTTGCATAGCGCCGAGCGCGCAGCCAATTCAATGAACGAGGTTGCCCGAGGAGCGCAGACGGTCGGCCCCGAGCTTGAGCTCACGCTGCGGGAAGTGCGCGACGCAGCCCGCTCGTTCCACCGTTTCGTCGACGCGCTCGAACGGGATCCAGACATGCTGCTCAAGGGCCGAGCCGAGGCCCGCCGATGAACCGCGCGCGACGAGGATTGTGCGTGTTGGGTTCTGCCTGTCTGGCAGGCATGCTGAGCAACTGCGCACTGACTGGCAAAGGCAACGCGCTGTATCCCCGCTATTTCAGCCCGGAATCCGAAGTGGCGCAGGTCGCAGCGCCGACGCCGGCCGGTTTGCCACTGACGCTGCGCTTGGGTCAGGTGGAGGCCGCCTCTTACGTCGAGCAGCGCTTCGCATTTCGGCTCGAACCTTCGGAACTTTCGTACCACGAAGAACGGCGCTGGACCGATCCGCCGGAGCGCTACGTGCGCCGCGCGCTCGAACGCGAGCTGTTCCAGCGGCGCGGCATACGCCGCACGGTGTCAGGCCCGGGCGCCACGCTCGACGTCGAGGTCACCGCGTTCGAGGAGCTACGTACCCCTCCGGCGCGCGTCCGGCTCGCGCTCAGCTTCAGTCTACACGACGAGCGCCAGTCGCTGCTCGAACGCCACGTAGTCGTGGAGCGGCCGCTGCCAGCCAACGCTGGCGAGGCTTCGGCGCGCGACGTTACGGCCGCCCTAGCGCTGGCGTTGACGGCTACGGTCGTCGACGTCAGCGAACAAGTTGCGGCGGAGCTGCGCGCTCCGGTTCCCGAGCCCTGCGCGGCGACCGAATGATGCGAGCGCCCCCCGCGCCGCCGGCGTGGGCCGCGTCGCTGTTGAGCGTGGGCGTAACGGGCACCAACGGCAAGACATCGACGACTGGTTTGATCGCCGGAATGCTCGGGCTGCTAGCGCGGCCCGTGGCAAGCGTGACGACTTTAGGCTGCTTTTTGGACGAGGAACGGCTGGACGTTCCCGGGCACTACTCCGGGTTTCTGCAGACGCTCGAGCGCTGTCGGGACGGCGGAGGGCGCTACGCCGCCCTCGAGCTCACGAGCGAAGCGCTGGCGCTGGGCTTCGCCAAAGCCTGGCCCTGTCGCATCGGTGTGTTCACCAACTTAACTCACGACCACAGCGACGCGCACGGCAGTGTCGAACACTACCTAGCCGCGAAGGCTCAGCTGTTCATGGCCCTGCCAGAAGGGGGCACGGCGGTGCTGAACGCATGCGACGAAGCGTCGCGCTTGCTGTGCGATGTGCTCGGACCGGGAGTCGACGTGCTTCGCTACGGCGTCGCGTCACGTGGCGCCGCGTGGGTGCCGCCTGATCTAGTAGCCGAGGAAGTCGAGCTGAGCTGGAGCGGCACGCGCGCAAAGCTGGCCCGCTCCGCGCGATTTCCCGGCTTGCCAGAGCGGCTAGAGCTTCAGGCTGTCGGCGAAATTTTCGTCGAGAATGCGCTAGCGGCCCTGGGCGCCGCGTTGGTGGCCTTGGTGCCCGCCGACCAAGCTGTCGCGCGTTTGGCGACACTTGCGCCGCCGCCCGGTCGCTTTCAGCTCGTGCGCAAGCGGCCCTATGTGGTGGTCGACTACGCGCACACGCCCGACGCCTTGGCGCGCACACTCGCGACCGCGCGTGCACTGTGCGAAGGAGAGCTCACCCTAGTTTTTGGTGCGGGAGGCGACCGCGATCGAGCCAAACGGCCGCTGCTCGGCGCAGCCGCGCGCGTCGCGGACCACATCGTGCTCACCTCCGACAATCCGCGCAGCGAAGACCCGCGCGCCATTATGGACGCAGTGCAGGCCGGCATCGGCCCGCACCCCCACTTGGTGCGCGAACCGGCGCGAGCCTCGGCGATACGTCGCGCGATTGGCCGCGCTGGGCCGGACGACGTGGTGCTGATCGCCGGCAAAGGGCACGAGCTCGAGCAGCTGGTGGGTGGGGCGGTCTTGCCGTTTTCAGATGTGGCGATCGCGCAGGACAGTGGCGTTCTTGCGCGTGGCGCTCGCGCATAGTCCGCCATTTTGCGAAAAATGTCGCGCGCACGGGACTTGCAGTTGGCCGCTCGGTTCGCGCGCCGCGAGCCTTTTCATTGAGGTGCACTGCATGGCTATCGATCGATCCAATTTCCTGCTCGTCGCGGGTGCGCTTGCCGCCGGAGGCATTGGTGGTTGGGCTTACCGCGATCGAGGTCCAGTAGCTGCAGCGCCCGTCGCTCCCGTAGCCCCAGCCGCCAAGCCGAGTGCGGCGCCCCCCGGACCAGTTGCGGTGACCGTTATCGACTCGCGGGTTGCGAATACGCCTGCCTGCGACGACAGTCAGGGCACGCCCCTGGAATGCCCGTCGGTGGGGCCGTCCGACGAGGGCGTGTGCGCCAACGTCATTCTCAAGCGCTGTCAGGAGTTCAAGGCGGCTTTCGAGCCCAAGGTGGCCGCGCAAGCCGTCGCTTGCCTTCGTGCCCTCAAACCGAGCGACCGTTGCGACCCCGCCAAGGTCAACCAATGCGGCCACTTGGCGTTGATGGCAGCCTGTCCGGAACCCGCGCCGGCGACCAAGGCCGAGCTCCGAAACGCTGCGGGCAACGAGCCGCCAACGGTCACCATTGCAGCCGATACCACTTTGCCAGCAACCCCCGTCGCCGTTGCCTGCGAGAACATTCAGAAGGCCTGCGGGGGCCAAGCGCTGAGCCCCACGACAGCCGACTGCCGGCAGACGTTGTCCGGCTTGAACGACGTGGGACGAGCCAACATGGTCGAATGCGTCACCGCCCACTGCACGGATCGCGGCCTCTACGGATGCGAAGCAGTACCCAAGGCCGTCGTGGCGGGCGGCAACGGCGCTCGCTAGCTTGGCGCAGACGCAAGAAGCCGTCGCGTGCCGTGATAGAACGCACCCATGACGCGCGCGGAGCTGCTCTCGTTTCTGCGACGACACCGCTATGCGGTGCAGGCCTCAACGGCGGCTGGCGGCTCCCCGCAAGCCGCCGTCATCGGCATCGCGGTGAGCGCTCAACTGGAGCTCGTGTTCGACACGCTCGGCACCAGCCGAAAGGCCACGAACCTACGCCGCGAACCGCGCGTTGCCTTGGTCGTGGGCTGGGATGAAGAGCAAACTGTCCAGCTCGAAGGCCACGCCGACGAGCCTACTGGCGACGAGCTTGCGCTCCTGCAGGGCGTCTATTTCGAGCAATTTCCGGACGGCCCCGAGCGGCAACGCTGGCCAGACATCACCTACTTCCGCGTGCGCATCAGCTGGGCTCGCTATAGCGACTTCCGCCCCGGGGGCAGCGTCACACAAGTCGCTCTGTAAGTTGCGCCGTCCCCGCGTAGCGTCGGCGCAAGTGCACTAGAATGACCCGGCCAGCTTGATACAGGGACCGGTACACGGTCCGGGCGCGATGGACAGCGCCAGTTGCATGTCGTCGCGCGAGTAATGAATCAGCGCCGGGACCTTGTAGCCAACCGCGATGCGTTTGCCGACGCCCGACTCGACATCGCTCGTCTCGACGCCCTGGCCGAAGAGGTGCGGCGCGGCGCCCGTAGCGTCTGGCAGCTCCAGACGCAGCAAGGGCCACCGCAGGTTGCTCAAAGCCGCCCCACGCCGCGAGAGCGTCGGCCACTCAACGCGATGCAGCGAGCCCGTGAACGCTGGCACCATCTGAGCTGACGCCAGACGACCTGAGGGATAACCCGACTCTAACGCCGTGTCTGCTCGGCTCGTCCGCGGGCACATCGCTGCGAGAGCCATGCAAACTGCGAGGGTGAAGCCAGCCAACCGCTTCATGTCCTAGTGGCAGCAACCATCGTGCCATCACACAAGCAGCGTGGCGACGGTGCCACGAGCATCAGCAGCGGCAGCCTGCGCGCGATCTCGCTCGATAGCATCCCGGACTCGATGACTCCCGCGTCACAGCCGAGCGGGGCCCCGGCAGCGGAGCCCAGCGCTTCCAATCCGTTCGCATCCTCACCTGCTGCCAAGCATCGCGCCGCCTGGGCGTTTGGCCTGTTGGGCGCAACTGGCTTGGTCGTCGCGCTCAACCTTGCCGTCAAAAATGCGCCCTTGGGGTCCAGCACGGCGACGCCGCCGGCAGCCGTGGCGGCTGCGCCGACGGCCGGCACCCCGTTGCCCTTGGCCAGCAGCGACGCTGCGGCAGCGCACGCCGCCCCTGCCCCGGCCGTTTCGGCGCTGCCGAACGACAGCGAAGTGGAGCTGGACCGGACGAAGAAGCCCAAAGCGCCGACGAGCTGCGCCGCGAGCCGCCGTGACCACTACGGCGGCGCCCGTTAGCGCGGCCGCCGCCCCTGCCCCGGTCGTCCCGGCAAAGCCGATCGCTTCGAGCAACGCATGGGACCGCGATGCCCTCGGCGGGCGATACTGAGTGCCTTCACCAACTCGGAGGAACCTTGGCGGACTGCTGCGACTTGGTGGTGTCGAGCGCGACTAGTATCGGCGGAACCGTGTTCGTGGCGGGCGGTGTCACGCTGTCGCTCGCGGCACCGAGTAGCGACGCGACGCGACGCGCGAGGGGCGTGTGGTGAGCAAGCCGCGTCCGCGCTACTTGGGAGTCAGCCAAGCCGCCGTAAATCTGTCTACTGACCAGGTCATTCCTGTCTGGCGGCAGGATTACCCCGACGCTGCGACGAATGACTCGGGTGGCATGTTCGTCAACCGACCCCCGCCAAACCTGCCGCGCCAAAAATTCTTGCCTGATCCTCGTTGCCACGCACGACAGCAACAGGAGCAATGACTTTCCCGACCCATCGCAAACCCATCCGCAACGGTCGGGGGTGGTGTTGCGCGTCGACCGTTGGAGTCGCCATGTGCCTTACGCTTGGCTGCACGGCGAACATAGACGGGGGGGGAGCACAGCCTTCGGGGCCGGGTGGGTCGAACGGCGCCGTCGGTCGTGGCGGCGTGGGCGGGCTCGGGCAAGGTCCCATCACCGAAGGCGGCCCATTGGGCAGCATGCCGCTCAACCGCCTTACCCGCCGCGAGTACAACAACACGCTCCGCGATCTGCTCGGGGACCAGTCGCAGCCAGCCAATGCCTTCCCCGACGACAACGACCGGACGTTCATTTTTCGGCGCGCCGGGGCCGTGGCGCCGCAGGACGCCAGTCTACTTCGCGCCGCAGCCGAGTCGGCGGCAAGGAATGCGATACAGCGTTTGGACGACTTGTTGCCCTGTACTCCGGACTCTGGGGAGGACGGTTGCGTTGCGCATTTCATTGATACGTTCGCCGGGCGAGCCTATCGCCGTCCGCCCACGGCAAGCGAAAAAGCCCGCCTGACGGCGCTCTACGCGCGCGGCAAGGGAGAGCTCGGCTTGGATTTCCGAGGCGGGCTGGGGCTCTTGATAGAAGCCATGCTGCAGTCGCCTGCATTTCTCTACCATTGGGGCTCGCCGGAAGCGGCGCCGTTGATGGAAGGGGGAGTCGCGCGACTGGACAGCTATCAAGTAGCGTCGCGCCTTGCCTACTTCCTGCTCGGCACCACACCGGACGGCACCCTTCTAGCCGCTGCGGCTTCTGGCCTGAACATTCCCTCGGAGATCGAGGCGCAGGCACGGCGCCTGATCGCAGATCCGCGCGCGCGTGAGAACGTCGCGGCCTTCATACAGGAGCTGCTCGACCTGGATAGCCTGCCGGAACTCGTCAGGGATCCGAATCTCTATCCCGAATACGACGAGGTCTTGGCTCGCGCCCTGGTCGAGGAAAATCGCAGGTTCGTCGAGCATGTGGTGTTCGATGACGGCGGCAGTCTCGGCCGGCTGCTCTCCGCGGACTATTCATTCGTGAATCAGGCCGTGGCTGGGGTCTATGGGCTAGCCTCCTCCGGGACGGACTTTCAAAAGCACACGCTCAACCCGAGCGAGCGCGGCGGGCTCCTAACTCAACCTGGGTTCTTGGCATTGACGGGCGCGACAGACGGCTCCCATCCGGTGCGCCGCGGGCTCGCCGTCTACGAGAACTTCCTCTGCGGGACATTGCCCCCTCCCCCCAACGACGTGCCGCCGGCCGCACCTGCGACCGCGGGCGGCACCACACGCCAGCGCTTCGACCAGCATGCTCAGAACCCCTGTGCCCAGGGGTGCCACCGCTTGATGGACCCACTCGGTTTTGCTTTCGAGCACTACGACGGGATTGGCAAGTACCGAACGATGGACAACGGCGGCATCGTCGACGCGACGGGCGAGCTCCAGCTGGATGGTAAAATCCAGAGATTTTCGGACGCAGTCGAGCTGAGTCGGCTGTTGTCGCAGAGCGATGAGGTGCGCACGTGCTTTGCCCGCCAAGTGTTGCGCTACGCACTGCGCCGCGGAGAAGTGAGCGGGGACGAAGCTTCGATCACGCGCGCGCGCGCGGCATTCTCTGCCAGCGACTACGATATCAAGCAGCTGCTGGTCGCCATTCCCAGCTCGGATTCATTCCGCTACCGGACGCCCGCTGCTGGGGAACACACTGAAAGCGAGGTAGCGCCGTGACTGCCATCCGGACCGACAAAACCAAAGCCCGCCTTTCGCGACGAGCTGTCCTGCGCTGCCTAGGCCTCAGTCCAGCGTTTTTGCCATTGTTGGACGCCGAGCGCGCGCCAGCGGCGAATGGAGCGTTCCCGAAGCGCCTCATCACGGTGACGTGGACCAATGGTGTTTGCAACAACGGATTTTACCCGGCGGGAGACGATCCTGTTGCTGGTGCCGTCTTGCAGCCGCTCTCGTCGCTCAGGTCCAAGGTCACGGTCGTCGCGGGGCTGGACTATAAAGTGATGCTCGACGGCGGTCATCGCCATGACGGGCACTATTCCTACCCTGTCATCTTCACGGGGACTTATCGCAATACTGGCGGAAAGACAGGGCAGGACTCGACCTCCGCTGGCCCATCCATCGACCACGTCATTTCACAGTCCATAGCCCAGACCGTGAACCTCCCGATACCGCTCATCAGCATCGCGTTGGTCGACGGTTCCGCAACTAGCTACAGCGGAGCCGACCAACGCAACACCGGTGAGACGGAGCCGCAGAGATTGTTCGAGCGGCTGTTCGCTGGCGGGCAGACGCCGCCAGAACAGCTGGACGGTTTGCGCAAGCGGCGAGCCAGTGTGCTTGATTTCGTCGCCCAAGAGCTGTCTGGCTTCGGCAAACGCATGGGCACGGAGGACAGGGCAAAGATCGAGGCGCACCTGGACTCGATCCGCAAGCTCGAGCTCGAGCTCGACGCCTCGCGCGTCGCCGTCAATTGCACGGCTCCCGTAGCCCCCGCGGCCAGTGACCAGTATCAAGACAAGCTAAAAGCGATGAATGCCCTCACCGCCATCGCGATGCGCTGCGATTTGTCGCGCGTGGCGAGCTTGGTCTGGGCCGGGGATGGTGGCAGCAACCCGCGCTCTTGGAGCTTCATTGGGCTTGGTGAGGAGTATCACGCGCTTGCGCACCTGGGGTCTGCCGCTTACGACCGCAAGAGCCAGATTGACACCTGGTATTACTCGCAGATTGCCGACCTTGCCCAGCAGTTGGAAGCAATACCGGAGGGCACCGGTACAGCCTTGGACAACACCGTGATCGTCGTGGCCAACGACATGGCCGAAGGCTCGGGCCACAACGTGGGTGGTTTGAGCTTCGTGCTGGTTGGCGGTTGCGGCGGGGCCCTGCGAACCGGCCGCGTCGTGCGACTCGGGGATTTTGCGACTCGTTCTGGCGAGTATTGGAATGGTGACTCGGGAGTGCCGCACAACAGGCTGCTGGCCACCCTCTGCAACGCGATGGATGTGCCGGTCGAAGGCTTCGGCCAGAATTATTCGGGCACTCTGCCGGAGCTTCACACTTAGGGCGCGGGCATGGGTGAGTCGCCGCGGTCGATTGGAGGATCGACAGGATCGTGTCGACATGATCTACGTTCGCAGTGGACGCTCTGCCTCACCGCAGGCCGTTCCCTCCAGCTAAATAGCAACAACGTCTTCTGTCGCGCGTACCACGAGCACTGTCCACACGCCCGCAGCGGCGACCCTTGCACGTCGAATTGAGCTGGCCGTTTCGCCGTGCGGTGGGGCGCCGAGTCTCAGGTAGCGGCCAGGCCACCGTCGACGACTAGCTCCACGCCGGTGACGTACGAGGCCGCGGGCGAGGCTAGAAATAGGACCGCGCGCGCTACCTCAACGGCCGCGCCAAAGCGACCGAGCGGAATGCGCGCCGTGTACTTCTGTGCCACGGCTTGGGCAACGTCCGGGGGCAACCCGAATTTTCCCTGAATGGGCGTAAGAATGGTGGCGGGGCAGACCGAGTTGACGCGCACGCCGCGTGGCGCAAGCTCGACCGCCAGCGTGCGCACCAGCGCCGCTACGGCACCTTTGGTCGCCGAGTAGATCGACAGGCCGGGGGTTCCTCGTTGATCGGCAACGG
>JAYUYU010000585.1:0-4779 GCA_043752365.1 Myxococcales bacterium
AGCCCAGGGCTCACCCGCGATGGCAAGCCGGCCGCGACCGCTATCCGTGTCAACATCCGTTTCGCGCGCTAGTCGAGCCGTCTGTGGGCTGGACGCGGCGCTGGCTAGCACCTTGTCGTGGTCGCGAAGCGGCGTGTTATCGTCGTCCGCGATCACGATGGCAGGCCCCCCGTCAATCCCCGCCCGGCGCTCCAGCGAGAGCAGCGGTCGCATGGCGGGCGAGTACCGGCTCTTGCGCAAGTTGGGTGAGGGCGGCTTCGGCGCCGTGTACGAGGCCGAGCACCCGCTGCTCAAGCGCCGCGCCGCCGTCAAGGTGCTGCATCGCGTGGCCGACAAGGATTCGGACGCGGTGCTGCGCTTCATCTCTGAAGCGCAGGCCGTCAATCAGATCCGCAATCGGCACATCATCGACGTGTTCTCGTTCGGTCAGCTGAGCGACGGCCGTCATTTCTACGTGATGGACCTGCTGGATGGCGAACCGCTCGATCGCTGGCTGAAGCAGCAAGGCCGGCTGGAGGTGGCGACGGCTTTGGACCTGTTGACGCCGATCGCTGGGGCGCTGGACTTGGCGCACAACGCCGGCATCGTGCATCGCGATCTGAAACCTCAGAACATTTTCTTGGCCTGGGATGCCGACGGCGACATGGTGCCCAAGCTGCTCGACTTCGGCATGGCCAAGCTGCTGGGGGAATCCCCGGTGCACACCGTCAGCGGTACCCCGATTGGTACGCCGCTCTACATGTCGCCCGAACAGGCGCGTGGCGAAAAGGTCGATCATCGCTCGGACGTCTACGCGTTGGGTGTGCTGTGTTTCGAAATGCTGACCGGGCGTTTGCCGTTCGTGGGTGACACGACGGTCGCTGTCTTGATGGCGCACATCATTCAGGCGGCTCCGCGCGCTTCGGAGGTTTGCCCCGAGGTTTCGCCGCTGCTCGACGCGCCCCTCTTGCGCATGCTCGAGAAGGATCCGACGCAGCGTCCCGCCAGCGCGGGCGAGGCCATCGCGGCGCTGCGCCGCGCCGCGCTCGAGTCGGGCGCCAGCCTGCCGGACGTGCCGCTCAAGTTGCCACGGCCGGCGCCGACGGTCTCGGGCGAGCAGCTACGCGGCGAGCCCGACACTCTGCTCGACGATAGCGAAACGAGCATGCAGCCGGACGCGCCGGCGGCAGTCTCGGCTGGCGGCGCGCAGCGTCCGCTGTGGCCGTTCGGTCTCGGGCTCTTGGCGCTGGGTGCGCTGCTCGGCTTCGTCGTTTTGCGCGGCGCCGCGTCCACGCCGCAGGCGGACGCACCGAGCGCGCCGGTTAGCGCCGCCGCGCTCCCCTCCGCGGTGCAGCCCGCACCGGCTCCGCAGGCGTCGGCCTCATCCGGGGCGCCTGCGGAAGCGACGTCCGCACCCAGCGCATCTGGCGCGTCGGGCGCGTCGCCCCCCGTACGGCCGCCGGACGGCAAGAAGGTCAAGGTTCGGCCAAGCGCCTCAGCGCACAGCGCAACTCCCACCGATCTGGAGAATCCGTTTTGAACCTGCTCGTACGAGCGGCGGTGGGGAGCGCGCTGGCCTTGCTGCTGGGGTGCACCGCTTTGCCGGTCATCGAGGCGGACGTGTGCGGCAACGCGGTCTTCGAGCCCAAAGTGGGCGAAGACTGCGACACCTTCGTCGATCACGACCAGACGCCCGGCGCGGCGTGTCGTCCTGCGGGCGGCCCGGGCGCGTGCCACTTCGATTGTCAGCTGAACGCCGACGGCCAAGGCGCGTCGTGCCCCGAGGGTTGGGGCTGCGCTTCGGACGGCATTTGCCGCCGTCAAACGCAAGGTTTCACCGCGCGCGTGAAGTTGTCCTCCGACCCCTCGTCTTGGCTGTCCACGCTCGATTTCGACGGCGACGGCCGGCTCGAGTTGCTCAGCACCGAGACGGCGGACCAGCTCCAAGCAGCGCGCTTTCGCCTCCACTACTTCGACGCCGCGGGCAAGCTGGCTGAGACGCGCACGTTTCCGCGGGTTACCACGCGGCCCGTTGCGCGCGATTTGGACGGTGACACCGCGAGCGACCTCGTCTTCAGCAACTCGCGCATCGGCATGGTGCCAGGCCGAGCCGATCGAGATTGGGTGCCGGCCAGCTTCAGCTCGTACGTACTGCCCGACGCGGATTTGCGCGTCGTGGGCCTGCGCCGAGACATCGTGGGTGGGTCGGTGCCGTTGGCGGCGCTCACCAGCATCGGCGGTGTTGGGGGCGTCTATGTACCGTCCATCCTCGACAACGGCGGCTTGTCGCTGCGCGCGGGCTTTTCTCGTTCCGTGCAGCAGCTGGCCGGCGCGCCCATCGGAGCTAACCTGGCGGAGGCCAGTGACTCGCCCTGCGATGAGCTGCTGTTCGCGTTCCGCGGGGAGACGAGCTTTCGCGTACTCGACATGTGTCGGGTGGGCGACTTCGTGCGGCCCGAGCTGGAGGTGCTGTGGCGTGAGCAGGCACTCGAGCAGGTCGTGAGCTTGCCCGGCGGCGCCAAAATCGACGCTGGACCATTGGCTGCCGACGTCAACGGCGACGGGCACCTGGACGTCCTGATTGGAGCCGGGGGGAAAACTTACGTCGCGCATGGTGACGGCGCGCGCGTCCAAGACGTGGCCGAAGGGCCGCTAGCCGTCCCGGTCTTCCAGCCCGAGGGGTCGCTCGTGCTGCCGATGCCGCTAGCCACGCGCGACGTCTCGGGGGACGGCGTCGCCGACTTCGTGCTGCCGGACAAAGTCTTGACGTCTCGAAAGTCGCTGGTCGACTCCAGCGTCGGCTACTACGTCTCTCACAGCAACACCGGCCAGCCTTGGTCCATGGCGGAAATCGCCGACCTCAACGGCAACACTTTGCCCGACATCGTCGCGGCGTCGGTCGGCGTGCCGGGGCTCACGTTCTTGAATGGGACCGGCGGGCCTCATCAAATTCCGGTGCGGTTGAGCTCGCGAGGCCCGCTGCGGCTACTCACGACCGGCGATTTCGACGGCGACCTGGTCGGGGACGTGGCCTTCTTGGAAGGTGGCGCGCGGCACGAGCCAGATCAGTTGTCGATCGCCTTTGGTGCGCGCGATGGCACGCCGCTGCCGGCGAGCCGCGTGGCCCAGCTCAGCGGCGTCGAGCAGCTGGGCGACCACCACGACCTCGGCCTGGACACGCTGTTCATGAGCTCCAGGGACGTAGTCGATGGCAGGTCCCTTGCGACACTCACGTTGTTCGACGGCAACCCCGACCGCCTACCGATTGCGCCGTACTCGCTGGTCTCGTTCTCGCAGGACGGGCAGCTGCAGGACTATCCCGCCCTGGCATTGGTGGTCGGGGGCTTCACCGCGCAAGGCAGCAACGACGTCGTGGCCCTCAGCAGCCACGATGCGCCCTCCAAGTGGGACCTGTGGCTGATTCCAAGCCTGGGAGCCGACAAGCAGACGCCGCGCCCCTTGAGCCTAGACGCTCCGCCGGTGGCTGCTTTTCCGGGGATTAAGCGGGGCGATTCCGTCATCCTGACCGTGGCGAGCGCCGCGGCCGATCTGGAGGGCGACGGCTTCGACGAGGCGTTGTTGCTGATGCCACAGGGCTTGGACGGTTGCGTGTTGCTTCGCTACGACATCGACGGGGACGCCAGCCGCGCCAGCGTGAAGACCCAACTGGCGTTCGACGAGCCTTGCGTCACGCCCGAGCTGGTCGCAACGGACTTGGACGGTGACCGCGATCTCGATTTGGTGCTGCTGCTCGGGGACCCCGAGCGGGCGCCGCGGCGGCTCCAGGTACTGTGGAACGACGGTGGCGGCGGCTTCTCGCTCGACGATCACACGTTCATCAGCGACGCCAAGCACGCAGACGTGCGAGCTTTCAGCGTCTTCCCCGACCGGCGCGTGGCCTTCGTGACTGCGTCTGCGCTGCACGTTGCCAGCGCCCCCTTCAATCACCAAAGTTACGACGTCGTGCGTGACATCAAGGGCTTCGACGACGTGCGCGCCGTCACGGTGACGGACCCCAACGCTGACGAGGTGAGTGACGTCGTGGTGGCGGACGCTCAGGGGCTTTGGCTCGTCGGAGCCAAGCTGGAATGAGGCGCGTCCGTGGGTGGCTGCTCTGTTCGGCGTTGTTGTCGGCACTGTCGGGTGTCGCTGCGCCGAGCGCTGCGCAAGAAGCGACGGTTCTCGACCGCGCGAAGGCGTCTTTCAAGGCTGGGGCCAACGCCTACGCTGCTGGTGACTACTTGGCGGCGATTCAAGCGCTAGACGCCGCTTACGAGCTGACGCCGTTGCCAGCGATAGCTTTCTCGCTGGCCCAGGCCGAGCGCAAGCAGTACGGCGTCAAGCCGGAGCGTGAACACTTGCAGCGCGCGGTAGCCCTGTTTCGGCGCTACTTGGAGCAGGAACCGAACGGGCCGCGCCGCGGCGACGCCCGCCTGGCGCTGCTCGAGCTCGAGCCCCTGCTGGGCGGTGCCGTCGCGCGGGAGGCTCCGGCCAAGCTGCAGGCTCGTCCCACGCGCTTGATGATCGTCAGCGACACACCAGGCGCCCGCATCGCGCTCGATGGTGGCGCGCCGTCCAACTCACCGTTGATTCGCGAGGTGCAGCCTGGCGCCCACCGCGCGCGCGTCGCCGCCGTCGGCTACGACGACGTCGAGCGCGAGGTGACGGCCGTCGCTGGCGAGCTGTTGCTGACCGAGGTGCGACTGGTCGAGCGCGCCACGTCGCTGTACGTCTGGGCCCCCGCTGGCGCCGATATCTACGTCGATGGCGTGTACATGGCTCAGGGGGGACCGCTCGCCA
>JAYUYU010000586.1:0-4765 GCA_043752365.1 Myxococcales bacterium
CACACTGTACGAGCAACGCTTTGCCATCGAAGCGACACCGGTGGAACGCCACGATGCTTCCCGGGGGACTGCGGAGCTGTCCCTGAGCTTCTCGGTACCGTGACCGTGGGTGCTATCAATTTCTGTCACTAGCGGGTGTCCCAGGTCACTATCAGAGGGTGGGCCTCCTGGACCGGTCAGCCAGCGCAGTGAACGACGAGCAGCTGCTGCAGGCCTGCCGCCGTGGTGAGCGCCAAGCCTTGGACCGATTGTTTCGCGTCCAAGCTCCAGGCGTTCACCGGCTCCTGCTGCGGCTCGTGGGGCCACGACCTGAGGTCGAAGACTTACTCGAAGCTACGTTCAGCGCGGCAATCGACGCGTTTCCACGCTTTCGAGGCGAAGCTAGCGTCGAGCGTTGGCTGGCCAGTATCGCCACACGCGTCGCTTTTCGCCATTTTCGCTACGCCAAGCGCCGAAAGCACGCCTCGCTCGAACTGTTGCGCGGTCCCGCGGAGCCACAAGATCACCAGCCAACGCCCGACCGAGCCACGGAAATGCGCCGCTGCGTCGAGCGGCTCTACCACCACCTCGAGAAGATGGGGCCGAAGAAGCGCGTGCCTTTCGTGTTGTATTTCTTGGAGGGTCGCCCGATCGACGAGGTAGCGGCCATTATCGGTGAAAGCCCCATTCTGACCAAGGGGCGCATCTTTTTAGCGCGTCGCGTCCTGCTGGCGAAGGCCCAGAAGGATCCCGTGCTGAAAGAGCTTTTGGTCACGAGGGACGTCCCATGATTCACGCACGCTGTCTGCCAACCGAACTGCTACTGGAACGGAGCGCACCCGCGCTGTCGCACGCTGAAAGACTGCGGGTCGAGGCGCACCTGCTCGAATGCGAGCGTTGTCGTTGTGATCACGGTGCCATGCTGGACCTGTTGGAGCTCGTCCAAGACAGGGTCGAGAGCGTCGTGAAACCCAGCGTGCACGAACGCGCCATTTCGCGCGCGTTGCTGCGTTCGCGAGAGGAAAACCACGAGGGCGCGGCCGACGTGCCCCGCTCGGCACGCTGGTCCCGCACGCCTGCCATGAAGTGGGCTCTGGCCGCCGCGACGCTAAGCATGTTGCTCGCGCTCGGTCTCGGTGGGCGCTGGCGTTTCGCGGCGCCGAGCGCGCCTGTTGCCGTGGCTGGCGACCATCTGGTTTCTGGCGCTCTGTCGCTGAACGGCAGCGCGCTCCGCAGTGGCGCGGGCATTCCCGCAGGGCGTGAGCTCGAAGTTAACGGCCCTTTCGTGGTCGAGTTGGCCCATGCCCATCTGTCCGTGCAGGCGGCCGATTCGCTGATGTGGTCTCCCGCCGAGCGCGCTGTCACTCTGCGGGGCGGAGTGGTCGACGTGAGCGTCGATCCGAGCCGTCAACAATCCTTTCGCGTTGTCACGCCGCACTTCATGGTCGACGTGCTTGGCACTGAATTTCGGGTAGCGCTCGACTCCGTAGCGGTAACGCGCGGTCGGGTTCGGGTTCTGTCGACGGGTGGCTTGCCCCTGACGGAGCTGGGGCCCGGCCAGAGCTGGAGCTACACGGCGCCGGTCGACACGACGCCCGTCGGCAAAGCCGCGGCGACACGCCTGGAGCCGGACGTGACCGGGCCAACCGGCTCTGTGGGCAAACCCCAGTCGGGCAAAGCGGCAGCCCCCGTGGCCACGGTGCCCGCGGCGGAGCTCCTAGCTCAAGCTCGCCATCGGTTGGCGGGTGGCGACGCCAAGGGGGCAGTCGCGCTGGTCGACGCGGTGCTGCGGGGTGGGGCGTCACGGGCGCAGCAAGCCGAAGCCTTCATGCTGAAAGGCGATTGCGCGTTGGTCCAGGGCGACGCAGGCTCCGCGGCTCGGCAATACCTCGACGTGAGCAAGCGCTTTGCAGGTTCGCCGACCGCCGAGACGGCCTTGTTCGCGGCGGCTCGCATCGAATCCAACCGTGGCAACCAGGCCGCAGCGGGCGAATTACTGCGGACTTATCTGGAGCGCTACCCTTCCGGGCAGTTTGCGAGCGACGTCAAAGCGAGGCTTCGTATACTCGAAGCTCGATGACCGGCGCTGTCTCGTTGCTCTTCTCGGCCCTCCTCGTCGGCTGTGGCGGCGAGCTTACGGATCTAATTCCAAAGCAGGACTGCGTCGATGCCGCCGTCTACCCTGGCGGCGGCTTGCACACGTCGAACATCTCCGAGGCGTCTGGTCTAGCGTTGAACGGCGACGCGAGCGTGGTCGATGGGGTACTGCGAGTGGCGCCCGCCTCGCGTAACGCTGCGGGCTCGGCCTTTTTCTCCGAGCCCATTTCGTTGAGCGAGACGACGAACCTGTCCGCGCACTTCGCCCTACGCGTCGGTGGCGGCGACCTGCTGACGGGTGCCGACGGCATGGCTTTCCTTTTGCAAAGCTCGACGCAGGGTGCATCGGCGCTCGGTCTGGATGGTGGTGGGCTCGGCTACCAAAACGTGTCTCCGAGCTGGACCGTCGAATTCGATCCCTTTCAAAACCCGCCAGATCCGCCGGGACCCCACGTGGCCCTCATGCGCGATGGAGATATCAACAATGGCCTGGTCGCCTACGCGGCGCCAAACTTTGCGTTGAACGACGGCGTCACGCGCAATATCTGGGTCGACTATCAAGCGAGCTCACGCACGTTGTCGGTCTACATGTCCGACTCGCCCGATCCGCCCGCCGATCCGCTGCTCATCACCAGCGACGTCGACTTGGCAGGCTCACTCGGAGCGCAGGTCTACGCGGGCTTCTCGGCCTCGGCTGGCGAGCGCTTCAACGACCATGATGTCGTGGGGCAAGTGTGGGTCGTGCCGACCGCGCTGCCGAAATGCCGGTAGCGCAGGCGCGCGGGGCGCCCTAGCAGCACCTTTTGGAGCTATTTGCGGGCTTGCACGACTAGCTTGCCGTCGACCGACGAATACAACCGCGTGCAGCCCTCGTTCGGCGCCATGCCGCGTCGTTCCCCCAGATCCATTGGGTCGTAGAAGGGCGCGCCCGGACGCGAGCGGAACAGCGCCATCTGGTGCTGCGTCTCTTCGTCGAAAAAGAAGATGGCGCGCTGGTCGGACGAGAGGCCGTTCAGCTGCTTGTACGCACCTTCTTGGCCGCCCAGCGTGAACTCGTCGATCTCGGTGCCGAGATCGAAGACGCCGTTTTCATCGCGCTCGCTTTGCACGACCAGGCCCTGACCGAAGTAGCTCAGGAAGTACAACGTCTTGCTGTCACTGGACAACACGGGCCAACCGACAGAGCGGCCCGACATCGGCTTTGCCGCATTGATTTTGGCGAACGGATTGAGATCGGCGTCGCCCTGGAAGGCGTCGCCGCGCGCCACCCGCGACAGCACGCCAAAACCCGACTGGTCCCACGTGACCAAGATCAGCTGGCGACCATCACTCGAAAGCGCAACGCCGCTCTCGACCTCGAAGCCCTCGGGCAGGCTGAAGCCTGCGTTCACGAAGGCGTCCTGAGCCGAGGTGCGGTCCGCGACATGCAGTAGCAACGTCTTGTCGCTGCCGGTCGTGAACGCCACGGTGCGCTCGTCCGGCGTCATGGCAAGAAGCGTCACGGACTCCACGCCGGCGTCTTGCGGCTGGGCGGCACCGAGCATCATTTCGGGTTCGCAAACGCCAGGCGGAGCCTGGTCAGGCGCCCCGCCGATCTCGTAATTGATGCCCTTGCCGCCGTCGCCCACGCCGCCCTCACCTGAGCTGGAGCCGCCTTGAGGCTCGCCCTGGCCGGCGGCGCCCGCCTTGGCAGCGCTCGAGCCGCCCGTCGCCGGGCGGCCGCTTTTGCCGCCCGTGCCCGAGCCGCCCTCGGCCGGCGTGGCCGGTCGACGCTCGTCGGCCCCACCGCTGCACGCCACCGCCAACACCAAGCCGAGCCAAGCGCTACGCATTACTTACTCCTGCGGCGGGCAGCTATACGACTGACGCCAGTCAGTCAAGGTGGGGGTGCCCGTGGTCTTGAGATTCGGAATCAGCCGTATCGTAATCTGCAGGTACTTGCGCTGCGGCACGGCGGCAGCCGTGAAGGCAGCGCCCACGTCACTGCCAGACCACCCCGCGACTGTTGCGCCAGTGACGGTCGCGACCTTGACCACACCCGAAAGCGCAACGACGGCGGGCGCGGCGGGCAAGGTTTGGAAGGTGGCTGGGTTGTCGGAGGTCTCCGCGTAAATTTCGATGGCCGAGTCGACCGGCGGCGTCACGGCTTGCCAGTCGAAGAAGCGCCAGATGGCTAGCGTGCCCTTGCCACACTCCGCAGTGTAGGAGCGTGTGAAGTTCGTCGGCCTGTAGGTCGGTAGCGGTGGCGGCTTGGTACAAATGTTCGCGACGCAGGGGTAGTTGAAGCAGCAGTCGCTGCTGGCCGAGCAGGCGCCGGCGGCCGCGATGCAGGCGTTGGGCGGTGGCACGCTGGCGCAGTGGCGTGTCGGCGGCGAGGTGATGGGCGTATCGATGCGGCACACGCCGGTCTTGGGCGTCGCGGTGCCGCCGCAGCAGTCTTCGTCCACGTCGCAGGTCGAGGCGGCGCCCGAGCCTGCCGAGCGACAAGCCTCGGTTACCCAGTACGCGCGCTCGTTCAGGTAGCCACCACCGCTCGCGCTGTAGGCCTGGTTCGGCAGGAAGAACGCCGGGTGACTGCGGTCTGCGGCCGCGCTCACGCTGTCGTCCACCGCTGACACCCAGAGCATGCTCTGGATGGCCGAGGTGTTCAGCATTGGCGTGTAGGCGTTGTTGGCGGTGTTCGAGTAAT
>JAYUYU010000587.1:0-4764 GCA_043752365.1 Myxococcales bacterium
CTCGGTCGCGCACAGCGCTTTGGTCAGCCCCGGCTCGCTCCCCGCTCGCAGTTTGATGGGCTCTCGCTTGCGGAGCGTAGGACCGGCGGGCGCGCGACCCCGGGCGCATGCGCCTGCTGGCGGTCATCACCGACCCCCCAAGCCTAGGTTCGAATGTTGAATCAGAGATGCTCTGCCGGCCTCTGCGGTGGTTTGGGAAACGGCTAGCTGCTCGGCACTTGACGGGCGCGGCGTCACCCGGGCGCGGCAAGTGTGCAACGGAGACCCACTTGGGCGTAGGCGGCGCTCAGGCGTCGGCGGTGTCCCATTCGACCTGGTAGCTGCGTCCCAGGTTCACGATGCGCTGGATCAAGACCGGGTATTCAACGCCCTCGGCGAGCGCGCTCTGGGCGAAATCTTCGGCCCGCTGCAAATCCGGATTCGGGTTGGCTTCCAGCACGTAAACCTTGCCGTCAGGGGCAAGCCGTAAATCGATGCGAGCGTAACCGCTCATTTTGAGCACGCGGTAAATGTTGGTGCACAGCTTGTTGATGTGCTCGGCAGTGCCGGGCGGCAGCTCCGCGGCGGCTGTGTCGATGTGATATTTCTTTTGGTACGCGAGGTCCCACTTCACTTTGCGGGTAGCAATGCGCGGCGCGCTTTCGGGCAGCTGGTCCAGCATCATTTCCCAAACCGGAAACGCATGCAGCCGACGGTTGCCGACCACACCCACGTAGAGCTCGCGCCCTTCGATGTACTCCTCGGCGATCACGTCCACTCCGAACGTGTCGTGCATGAAGGCAACACGCTCGATCAGCTTTTCGTCACTGGTCACCAGCGACGCCTGCGAAATGCCGAGCGAAGCCTCCTCGTACAGCGACTTCACCACCAGCGGGTAGGCGAGCTTGCGGGGCTTCTTCGACTTGCGACCGAACGGGAATACAGCGAAGCGCGGCACCCTTACGCGATGGAAGGCCAGCAGCTGCTTGGACAGCGCCTTGTCGCGCGCCAGCAGCAGCCCGGTCGGGTTGCAGCCGGTGTAGCGCTTGCGCAATAGCTCCAAGTAGCTGACGACGTGCTGGTCGTACACGGCCACCCCGTGAAAATGCACCAGCAAATTGAAGGCAATATCCGGCTCGAGCTCGGCGAAGGCCAGACGAATGGGGCCCAAGTCGCTGCCGACGCCCAGCCGGTGCACCTCGTGCCCCAGTTCTTCGAGCCCCTTGATGACGTCCCACTCGGTGCGAAAATCCGCCAGCTGCTTGTCGGACAGGCCCGCAATGTCCTCGGGCGGCACGAGATCGTCGTGCATGAGGACGAGGACTTTGAGCTTCTTCCTCATCGCGGGTAGTGGTGGTGTCCGCGATTCAAGTACTTGAGCGTCTGAGCCGCGACCAGGAGCATGGCATCTCGCTTCACGTGGGACGCCCCCGAAGCCACCACCAAGCCGAGCTCTTCGGCGCGCTGGATGATCTCGGCAAGCACACGATCGACTGCGTATTGATACTCGCCGGTCCAACGGGAGACCAATTTTCGGATCTCGCCCCTCTCCCTCCGTAAGAACGAGGCCGCGTTGCGCTCGCGGCGGCCGCCGCTTGGTTCCGAGAAAAGGCGTTTTAAGTCGCGGTCGTACGTTTCACGCAGCGCCAGCCGATAGCGCGCTCGCTTCTCTCGGTAGTACTCGCCCAGCGTCTTCTTCAGCTCGCCGATGGGCTCGATGCGGTCCCGGGTGCGCTGCGGCGGCCTTTTCCCCTCGATATCGCGCATCAGCTCGTCGAGGTAATTGAGCTTGGAGAGGGCGGGCCAACCGCGGTAGCGGGTGCGCCAGCGCGACGAGGGGTCGAGCCAGACCGCGAAGGTCTCCGCGAAGTCTTCAGCCGGGTGGCTTTGCGCGTACCAAAGCTCCAGGTGACGGACGAAGCGCTTGCTGTACGGCTTGGGCTGGTAGTGGCTGACGTAGTCGCTGTCGAAGCGACCGAACACCTCGTGCCAGTCGCCACGACCGTGCAGCGCGTAGGCGTTGTCCAGCGCGTGCGCGGTCTCGTGGCGCATCAGCTGCATGCAGGAGCGGGGGGTGCCGCCTTCGACCTCTCGCATCTGGCGCTGCTCCAGCTCCATCAGCCGCGGGTGCGCCAAATAGAACGGAATCGCGAAGCCTGGAATGCCGTCGGGCGAGAACCATTCGGTCGACAACCAAACATGGGGGCGGAACAGCAAGCCGCGCTCTTTCAGCTCGGCGTTGATGGCTTCGGTGCGCGTTTCGAGGTCTGTGCCCGCTAGTTCGAGCTTGAGATCGCAAAGCCGTAGCTTGAGCAGCTGGTTGTCCGGCAGCGCGGACCAGTCACTTACGTCTGGGCGTCTGCGAGGATCGCGCGCAGCTCGCTGTGTTTTGGGGCGGGGACGGCGCACGGTGACGGCCGTCATTGAGCCATAACCGGAGAGCACCACAAGCGCGATCCGCGAGGCGTCTATCCACAGCCCCGCCACTGGCGTTCCTGGCCACGATTCCGGGCCGCTCTGACACTAACTGGCGACGCCGACAGCAGCGCCGGGCAAGCCACGGCGTCTCGCCAAACCTGGTGTCGAGGCCAACGGGGCGGTGGTCGCAGCCGTTAGCGCCGCTCTGTGCGGCACAAAGGCAACACTCGGGTGTGCTGGTGTAGGTACGGCGTGTGCCACGACCTCTTACGTGCTCGCACCAAAATTTCGTCGCAGCGCGATTGGTGGAGGTCGAGCGGCCGAGTCCCGCATACATTCAGGTCATGGCGCGTATCGGGTTAGGCAACTCCGCGGTTTGGGCAACGGCGCTGCTGCTGGTTGGCAGCGGGTGCGGCGGCGGCAAAGGCAGCGACATCGACGGCAGCGCCGTCGACTCCGGCAAAGGCGGCAGCGTCAACGGTAGCGGCGCCGACGCCTCCGGCGCCACTACGGGCAACGACGTCAATCAGGGCGGCGCCAACGGCTCCGGCGCAGCTACGGGCAGCGGGGGTCGCATCATCCTGAACGTCAGCGGCAGCAGCTCGGGCGGCAGCTCGACAAACACGGGCGACGGCACGCCTGAGCTTTGCGACGGCGTCGACAACGACTCCAACGGCATCATCGACGACGTGGACGCGGGCAATGACGGCGTGTGCGATTGCTTGAACATCGCCACGATTGGCCACATTGGACCGTGGAGCAACGGCGGCAATATTTTCGAGTCGTGGCTGGACGCGCGCAGCCCCCTCGGCGCCGTCGCCTTGGCCGACAAACAGCTGACGGCCGACAGCCTGAAGAAGTTTCAAATCATCGTGGTGCTTCACGCCGACACCACCACCATCCAGAACAACGGCGTCACGGCGCCGGCTCACCACGCTTTCGCGCCTGCCGAGGCGAGCGCGTTCGAGGCTTGGGTGCGCGGCGGCGGTGGCGTGATGACGACCATCGGCTACACCGCCAACGAAGCGAACGAGGTCGTGAACGTCAACAAGCTGCTGGCGCCCTTGGGCATGGGCTACAGCGTCAGCAAGCTCGACCTCAGCGGCAAGGTGCAAGCGTGGCTGGCGCACCCGGTCAGCGACGGCATCAGCAACATCTTCACCGACAACGGCGCCGAGCCCGACGGTCCAAGTGGCATGACCATCGCGCATGGCGGTGACAAGGTCGCGCTGCAAGTCGCGCAGGCCGACATGGGGCGCGTCGCCGTTTGGGGTGACGAATGGGTGACCTACGACAGCGAGTGGGCCGACGTAGAGGGCCAGCAAGTCGAGCACTTTTGGCTCAACCTCCTGAAATGGTTGAGCCCGCCTGCCCAGTGCCAGGTGCCGATTCCGCCGCGCGTGAAGTGAAGTAGCGCGGCGCGCAGCAGCGAAACTGCGAGGCCGTCGCCGCTGGCGTGCGGCCCTGGCGCTGCAGCGCGCTAGCGTGCTGAGCCGCGAAGCGCAGCGCACAACGGGCACGCGCTTTCAGCGTGCGGCACGTCGCGCCGATGCAAATCCAACAAGGCGCGCGAAATTGTCGCAAGCTCACGTCGCACTTCACGGCGTTCGCCCTTGATACGCGCGATTTTCATCGAGTCGTAAGCGGTGGTCTGGTGGCGCATCCAGGCAATTACGGCTGACTCGGCGCGCCGCTCGATGGGGATACGCTTGGTGCGCGCCACCGTGCCGCTGCCCACGGGCGTCGCGTGCTCGGTCACCTGACGCGCCACCAGGCGAGCCATGCTTTCGAAGCGCGGGGCGAAGCGCAAGAATTGCAAAATCTCGACCTCGAACGAGACCACGTACGATGCTTGCTCGTGCCCGCGCCGGGCCGCGGCCGACGCCTGCTTCTTGGCGTAGGCTGGTGTGTTGCGCTCGGCTTCCAGCGCAACCTTGGCGGCTTCGATATTCTCGCGCGGGGCCCACAGGCCTTTGGAGAACGCCTTGCGCCCACGCTTCTCGATGATGGCCCAGGACGGACCGAGCGCTTTCACACGCCGCGTGAGACCCGCGTCGCCGGGCGGCAAGCAGCCCCAGCCAAGCGGCGCGCGCCGCTTCGTCCCGTCCTGAGCCAGGAAAACAGCAGGCTCCGAGGTAGGAGCAAGGACGAGCGCTTCGTTCGACACGCCCGCCCCTTTAGCCCGCAGGCGCTGTTTCGTCGAGCCGCTTTGGGGTCAATCCAACCAGGTCGCGCGCAGCCGAGCGACGCCGAACGAGCAGCAGCGAAAGGCTTTTGGCAAAGCTCCTAACCCTCGCAAAGAGCGCTGCTTTTCTCCCAGAGCTCGCGCGAGAGCTCGGCGTTTTGCGCCGCCAGAGACGGCTGTTT
>JAYUYU010000588.1:0-4761 GCA_043752365.1 Myxococcales bacterium
GCGTCGTAGCCGTAGTTGACGGTGACGGGGGCTTGGGCGTCGTCCGTGAGCGTGTTGAGGCGCTCGAGTTCGTCGTAGCCGTAGACTTTGTTGACTTGCGTAACGCCATTTTCTTTGACGTTTTCGCTTTGGCGGTTGTAGCGGTCGTAGCCGTAGCGGGTGACGCGGTTGTCTTGGGTGAACTGGAGCAGGCGGCCAGCGGCGTCGTATTCGTCGAAGGTCGTTACGTCGGGTAGGCCGCTGCGGGTGTCACCGACGCTCGTTCTGTTGCCGTTTTTGTCGTAGGTGTAGGCGACCACGGCGTCCTCGCCGCCCGCAAACTGGTGGGTAATTTGGTGGACGCGGCGGGTTGGGTAGTACGCGAGCGAGGTCGTTGTGTCGTTGGGGCGCGTGATGCTGCGGACGCGGCCGTCGGAATGGTACCGGTACGTGCTGGTGGCGCTGCCGATGATGGCGGTCTCGACGCGGTTGCGTGCGTCGAAGGTGTACGTGGTCGTGCCCTGCGGGGACGTGACGCGCGTGCGGTTGCCGTTGGTGTCGTACGCGTAGCTGACTTCGTGGCCGCGTTGGCGGCGTGAGTCGAGGCGGCCGAAGAGGAGGTCGTAGCGCTCGAGGGTGACGTCTTGCAGATCGGAGCCTGAGGGGCCCTTTTTAGTCTCGGTGATGGTGACGGTGTTGGCGGCGTCGTCAAAGTCCCACGCGATTTCCTTTGGCTCGTTGAGCGCGGTGGGTTTGTTGGGATACGTGGCTCGGACGCGGCGATCGTATTCGTCGTACCGGTAAGTGAAGCCGCTGCCGTTGGCGTCGACGAGGTGCGTGACGTTGTCGTGGTCGTCGAAGCCGTCGAAGTGTGTGATGAGGGCGCCACCGCTTTTGCGGTACTGAAGGTGCTCTTCGAGGCGGTCGACCTTGGCGTTGTAGACGTAGCCGATATGCGGCGTGTCAGCGTTGGCGGCGGTGCCCGCGAAGGGTCCTTCTACGTCGCGAAGATTGCCGGCCTTGTCGTAGCCATACTTGGTGCTCAGGCCCACCTCGTCCGTAACGCGGGTCAAGCGTTGTACGTCGTCGTACTCGAAGCGCTTGAACTTGCCAGCGTACTTTCCGCCTGGCTGGCCTTCGGGCATCGTTTGGGCGCGCAGGTTGCCGAGCAGGTCGTAGGATGACGTCGTGGCCTCGCCCACCGCCGTCGTCCCAATCGAGCGATCTTCCTTGTCGTGGGCAAAAGTAGTGACCAGAGCCGGGTCGCCGCTGCCGCCTGGACTTGTCACGCTGAAGAGCGCACCGGAAGCCGTGTATTCGCGCACCTCGGTGCGGTCCGCCTCGGACTCGCCCAAGACGGCGGGCACGATCGTTTTCCAGAGCAGGTTTCGGGCGTTGAACTCGTAGGTCGTGCGGTTGCCGTTGCCGTCGATGGTTGCGGTAACATTGCCGGCGTCGTCGTACTCGTTGGTTTGAATTCGGGTGAGCGCGCCAGCGTCGCCCATGCTCTTACGCACGTGTTCCACCCGCAGGTACTGGTCGGGTTCGAAGTGTGTAACGCTGTTGCGGCGGTCCCGGGTTTTGCGGAGGTTGCCGACCTTGTCGTAGTCGTTATGCGACTCGAGGGTGGTCGCGCTCGGATACGAGACATCGGTCACGCGCCCGAGGTTGTCCCGCTTGAACGTGCGCACGAAGTCGCGCGCGGTCTTGACCGAGGCCTGATTGCCTTGCCCGTCGTAGCTGTAGGTCGTGAAGCGGGCGAGTGGATCCTTTTCCGTCCGTACGTTGTGACGAGCCGTGTAAGTCAGCTCCGTCGCGTTGCCTCGCCAGTCGGTGACGGCGTGCGGGTTGCCAAGACCGTCGATTTGGCGAAATTCGCGGATGCGCGCGTCGGAGCTACCCTCGGCCTCGGTGATCGATGTGACGCGCTCTTCGTCGTCGTACGCGTAGCGCGTTGCTACACCGAGCGCGTTCACGACCTTGTGTGGGTTGTCGTTCGCGTCGATCTCTGCGTAGTGCAGCGTAAAGCTCTGGTCCGTCGCGGTCGACGCCTGGCCAGCAGTGCGAGCTTTGACCTCCGCGTCGTAGAAATGAACGACGTTTCCGCGTTGGTCGCGCTCCCAATCACGGACGCGACCACCCGCGTCGTTGTGACGCACGACGTTGCCCTCGCCGTCGTAATGGAGGTCTTCGCCGCTGCTACCGGGGGCAAAGCGGGTCACTACGCGATTCCAATTGTCGTACGTCGCACCCGTGACGAGCGCCGGGCCAGCGCTTCCGCGGTGGACCTTCGTAAACAGTACGTTGCCGACCCCGTCGGCCGTGAACTCGGTGAATAGCCCCGGGTTAGCCTCGCTGCGACCGTGGACGCGCTTCTCCGACAGGAAGCCTCGCGCGTCGTAGCGTTGCGTGGTGACGATGCCCTCTTCGTCCTTCGTGCGCTTCAGCCGACCCAACGCGTCGTAGCTCCACTCATAGCGGTTGGAGTAGACGTCCAGCTTCACGACGAGCAGCCCGCGCCCATCGTAGCCCGAGCGCGTCGTCACTTGGCTATTGGGCTGCGCTCCGGGTCCGGTGACCCGAACCGAGTACACGACTCCAGGACCGTCCACCTCCGGTGCCAGAGGATAAGCGGTCGAGATCGGGCCGCAGTCCGGCTCTCCACACAGTGGTTTGCGCCACACCTCGCGGTTGAGCTCGTCGTAGCGGATGCGCGTGGCGAGAGCTGGCGAACCGGCGTCGGTCAGCAACACCACATTGCCAGCGTAGTCGCGATCGGTCGTCGTTTCGTGTCCTTCGCGATCGATCGTTTTCCGGCGGAAGCCTAGAAGATCGTACTCGTAGAGGGTCGCCACGCCCTTCCAGTCGGTTTCCTGCCGGAGGTTACCCAGCAGGTCGTACTTGAACAACCGCGAGTGCGCGCCACCGTTCGGGCCAATAGTCGTCCGCGTCACCGACTTGACCTGGTTTCGCGCCGTGTACTGGTAGGTGAGCTTTAGACCGTTGCGATCATTTTCGGTCTTCTTGTTGCCGACCGCGTCGTACGTGGCCTCGATAGTCTCGACGACATAGGGGCTGGGGGCGTGCCCGACCAATGGCAAGCGCGTGAATCGCAGATTGTCGTTCGTATCGTACTCGTACGTCGTCACGCGATCGAGTTGATCGGTTTGCCGCTCGAGGCGCGAACGCGCGTCATAGCTCGACCTCCTGGCCGCGCCGCCCGCAATGGCTGCAGAAGAGACGTTGCCGAGCGCGTCATAACGATACTCGGTGATCTGCGTGACGTCAGCGCGGACGGTCGCGCGTTCGGCGCGCCCGCGGTGCTCGGAGCTGGGGGCGTACTCAGTCGTGATGCCAGCGCCATCCGTATGCGACTTGAGGAAGCCGTTGTTCTCGTAGTCCCAGCTTTCCTCGACGCCCCGGAAGTCCTTGCGGAGCTCCAGCTGGCCCAGGTTGTTCCAGGTCTGCTCCGTGCGCAGGCTGCCTGCTTCCGTGTCCGTGCATTCGTCCGTGACGTTGCCGCCTGCGTCATACGCGAAGGTGGTCGTGACCGAGCGCCCCTCTTCGAGCTCCACGCTGCGCGACACCATCTGGTTGTCACCCGGCGTCGTGGGGCCACAAGGTGACGAGCCGACGTCGAAAGACCACTGCATGGTCGTGGTCTTGCGACCAGCCTCTTCGATCGAGCTGGGATTACCGAGAGTGTTGAGCGTGTACTTTCGCCCCTCGTGCGGGGGGCCCCGAGCATCGCCGACCGTTCGAGTCATGCCGTCGTAATCGAAAGTGATCTCCGCTCGAGCGTCCTGCCCGGGCATGGGCTCGGTGGCGGGGTATGTCACCGACTCGACCATGTCCAAAAGGGCGATCGGCTGCGGCAGGGCACCGCTCGTGAAAGTGTGCGGCGCGGTGTCCTGCTTGTATGCGTACGTCGTGCGCTGCTCGACCTGCTCGTTGTCGACCACCGTCGCCACCAGGTTGGGGTTGCCGCCCTCCTCAGCCGCGTCGGGTGAGCTGCCTCCCTCGCGTTCGTACTCGTAGCGCTCCACATGACGCCCGCGCTGGACCGACGCCAGATTGCCGTCCGCGTCGTAGCAGTAGTCGACCTTGATCTCGAGCTCGCCGCTGGTGGTGCTCGTCCTGTTCTCCAAACACATGAGGCTGCGCAGGCGTTCGAAACCCGTGCCTGGGTCAGCGCAGCCCACTGGTGCATCGGGGCTTGCAGCGTCGTAGACGAAGCGGCAGGTCCGACCTGCGCTGCCACCGTCCCGCTCGGTGACGCTTGCGACGCGCCGAGTTACGTCGGAAGTGACCTCGAGCTCGTAGTCGAAGCGATCCTTGATACGTCGAACCGGCGTCGGCTCCATGCCAGCGCCGCCTTGGCCTTGCTGGGTGTTGGCCTGACGATAGC
This sequence comes from Myxococcales bacterium, assembly GCA_043752365.1. Classification (GTDB taxonomy): domain Bacteria; phylum Myxococcota_A; class Polyangia; order Polyangiales; family Polyangiaceae; genus PMG-095. The sequence goes on from JAYUYU010000588.1 coordinate 4,388, forward strand.
GGAGATTGAACAGGGCCAAGCGCTGCGCGAGCCCGTCCTGCTGGCCCAACATCGTGGGGTTCGGGTCTTTCTGAGCGTCCACCGGTGCGACGACCGACGGGTAGTCGTAGAAGTAGCTGGTCCCGTCCTTGGACTTGAACTCGAAGCACTCAGGACTCGGCGCTTCCGGCGCACAGTGCTGGGTGAGCTCGCTGTGGCGGCCACTTTCGGCGGCCCATCGCTGCTGGCCGAGGTGGCGGAAGCTGGTGCCGTTGACGTACACGCCAGTCAGCTGAACCGCCTGCGTCGGAAAAAGCTTCTGCGCAACCATGCACTGCCCGTTTGGACACGGGGTCACCTCCGAGCGCAGCTCCGACACCCAACTGGGCACCGAC
>JAYUYU010000589.1:0-4743 GCA_043752365.1 Myxococcales bacterium
TCGCCCCCTGTCGGTCGATGCGCAATTGAGCCTCGCGCGGCCCTTCGAATAGGCGCTCCAATGGCCGAAACAAGAACTCCATGTACACAGTTTGGGGACATGCCCACCCGCACCAAGCGCGCCCGACCAACGCCGTCACGAGCATCACGCCCACGAAGATTCCAAGCATCAGCAGCATCAGCAGCACGCCGTCAGTCGCCAGGAACGTCGCCCCGAACAGCACGAACTCTCGCTGCACGACGTCGAGCAAAATCGCAGGTTTGCCGTGAATTTTCACGAATGGTAGCCCGACGAACAGCACGATCAGCGCCCAGGCCACGACGAGCCGCGCCCTCTGCAGCCGCCCCCGATAGAGCCGAGGCCGAATGCGATTGCGCGTGCCGTCGGCGTTCAACGTCGGCAGCACTCGCTCTGGGGCGATCAGGATGGACATAGCTCTTTCATCGCGCGACGACGACACCTTCAGGTGCCTTGCCAGCGATGGCCTTGCCTCGCTGCGAGCCCACGAACGCCGCGAGTTTGCGGACCTCGATCGGCGAAAGTTGCTTGCCCCAAGCCGGCATGCCCTTGGCCAGCACCCCCTGGTCGATCACGCCAAAAAGCTCTACCAGCTTGCCGCTGCCGTGAATCCAAGCGTCGTCAGTCAGGTTAGGCCCGATCGTGCCCTGCCCGCTGTCGCCATGGCAGGCAGCGCAGCGCAGCGCAAACAGGGCCTTGGTGTCGTTCATCAACGACGGGTCCACCATGAGCTTGCCGATCGACTCCTCGCTGACCGGCATGGCCAGGCTCGTCTTGGCGGCCACTTCACGAGCTGCCGCAACGTCGGCGTCGTACGACGCCGCTACGGACTCTCCGTTGCCGGAGATGTGATAATGGAAGAAGTAGGCGACCGAGAACCAGAAGCTGCCGGCGAACATCCAGACCCACCAGCGCGGCAACGGGTTGTCGTATTCGCGGATGCCGTCGTACTCGTGGTCGAGCAGCTGCTCGTGAGCCGCGCCGGCGGGCTCCAGGGCAGGACCCGCCATGCCAGGATCGACGCCGCCATGGCTCATTGTCGCCTCCGCGAAGGGAGCTCGCTGCGCAGCGGAAGTTGCGCCGCCTCATCGAACTTTCCGTCTTTGCGCAGCATGTAGACGCACACACCGATGAAGACGCCCATGAAGACGAGCAGTGGGACCTCTGCGTAGATGGTGAGATGCATGGATGAGACGACGTCGCTGAGCTTCATGTTCAAAGTCCTTGCTGCTTGATGTCGGTGCCGAGCCGCTGCAGGTACGCCACCAGAGCGATGATTTGCTTGTTTTCGAGATGCTTTGGCCCGCCTTGGCTTGCGACGCGTGCGGCGATTTCTCGGCTCTGGGTCCGCGCCATCTGTTCGCCGTGCAGGACCGCGGCACCGTAGGGCACGCCCAGCATCGCCATGGCGTCGACGCGCGGTTGTATCGAGGCGAAGTCGAGATCAGTCGTCTCGAGCCAGGCGTACGCGGGCATGATGGACTGCGGCGTCGTCGACTGCGGGTCTTGCATGTGACGCACGTGCCAAAGGTCGGGATACTTGCCGCCGATGCGGTGCAGATCGGGACCGATGCGGCGCGACCCCCACTGAAACGGCCTGTCGTAGACGAACTCGCCAGGCTTGGAGTACTCGCCGTAGCGCTCGGTCTCGGCCCGAATCGGCCGAATCATCTGCGAATGGCAGTTGTAACAACCCTCGTCCACGTAGATATCGCGACCGATGAGTTCTAGCGGCGTGTAGGGCTTGACGGTCGCGATGGTAGGCACGTTCGAGCGGATCAAGAACGTCGGCACCATCTCCAACGCGGAGGCGACGATGACTGCCGCCGCAGCCCAAAGCGCAAACTTCATGGGGTTTCGCTCCCAGACTCGATGCCACTGCGCCTTGGTGAAGTAGACTAGTCGGTGGCCGGTATCGGTCATCTGGCTGTGGCGCGGAATCACGAGCTGAGGCGTGAAGCCGGCGTACGGTCCGAGCGGGGGCGCCTCGTCCGCTGCTTCTTCGTACCTCGCGGGGCGGGTGCGCCAGGTCATCACCATGTTCACCAGCCCCATCACCATGCCGCTGACGAACAGGAGGCCACCGACCACACGCACCCAATACATGGGGATGAGCCGCACCACCGTCTCGACGAAGTCTGGATAGGCCAGGCGCCCCGTCGCGTCGAAGGCGCGCCACATCAGGCCCTGCGTCACTCCCGCCGCGTAGATGGCGACGATGTACAGCAGGATGCCGAACGTACCGACCCAAAAGTGCGTCTCGGCCAGCTTCTTCGACCAAAGCTTGGTTTGAAAGATGTGAGGCGCCAGCCAGTACAGCATCCCGAACGTCATGAAGCCGTTCCAGCCGAGCGCCCCGCTGTGCACGTGCGCGATGGTCCAGTCGGTGTAGTGCGACAGAGCGTTCACGCTCTTGATCGACAGGAGCGGCCCCTCGAACGTGGCCATTCCGTAGAAGGTAATGCCGACGACGAAGAACTTGAGCACCGGTTCTTCCGCTACTCGGTGCCAGGCGCCCCGCAGCGTAAGCAAGCCGTTGATCATGCCGCCCCACGAAGGCATCCATAGCATCACACTGAACAGCATGCCGAGCGTCGATGCCCACTCTGGCAGCGCCGTGTAGTGAAGGTGGTGCGGTCCCGCCCAGATGTAGAGGAAGACCAGCGACCAGAAGTGCAGGATCGAGAGGCGGTAAGAATAGACCGGACGATTCGCAGCCTTGGGCAAGAAGTAGTACATCAAACCCAGAAACGGCGTCGTGAGGAAGAACGCGACGGCGTTGTGGCCGTACCACCACTGAATGAAGGCATCCTGGACGCCCGCGTACAGCGAATAGCTCTTAGTCGCGCTCACGGGGAGCGCCAGGTTGTTCACGATGTGTAGAATCGCGACCGTGATGATGGTCGCCATGTAGAACCAGAGTGCGACGTAAATATGCCGCTCGCGCCGGCGGGCGATCGTGCCGAAGAAATTGACGGCAAACGCCACCCAAACGACCGTGATCGCGATGTCGATGGGCCACTCTAGCTCGGCATATTCCTTCGACTGTGTAATACCCAGCGGCAAAGTGATCGCCGCAGCGACGATGATCGCTTGCCAGCCCCAGAAGTGAAAGTTGCTGAGCCCGTCGCTGAACATGCGAGCTTTGAGCAGACGTTGGCTGGAGTAATAGATGGCGGCGAATATCGCGTTGCCGGCGAACGCGAAGATGGCCGCGTTGGTGTGCAAAGGTCGCAGCCTCCCGAACGTCAAGTACGGAAGCCCGAAGCTAAGCTCCGGCCTAACCAACATCAGCGCTAGCCACAGGCCGACCAGCGTGGCGACGACTCCCCAAGCAGCGGTGGCAAACGCAAACTTGCGGACGACGCTATCGTCGTAACTAAATTTCTCGACCTCGGTAGACATGCGCAAGGCCCGCTTCGCAAGTCATGTGCCGATCGTCAAACCGGCGAATTTGCCGCGAGAGCGGGGACTGCGACGCAAGGTTTGCGCGCTCGCGAAAAATCCGCGCGGGCCCGACGTTAGCTAGAGGCGAAGTGCTTGGCCGCACGGCGTTTGGGGGCTGGCCGGGTCCTTTGCAGAACGCCCGTGGCGTTCCCGGTGCTGCTCGCACCACATCTCCGCGCCCGCGGAAGCCCGTCTCGCCGTTAAACAGTGGGGGCACGGCGGCTCGATGGCAGGAACCGCGAGCTTCCCTGGCTCAGGGGGCACGACGAGGACGGGACACTGGGCCTGGCGCACGACAGCCTCGGCAACCGAGCCGAGTAGCCAACGAGCGATGCCGTGGAGGCCGTGTGTACCGATCACAATCAGGTCCGCTTCGAGCTCCCTGGCCAGGCGAGTCACGCCGAAGGACGGCGTGTCGACGAGCAAGCAACGCGCAGAGCGCGCAGCGCGTCACCGGAGTAGTCGGTACCTGCCACGACAACCAAGGGCCTGTTGGACATCATCACCTCGATCACCCTTTGCATTCACCGTGCCATCCCCTGCACGGCCCATTTCGGTACTTTCGTGGGTATTCGCTCGGCTCTTCACCCCCGAAGCGAACGGATTGCGCCCTGCCGCAACGCCTGCGTCCACTCCACGCCAAGTGCAAGACCGAAGCTGGATCGTACCGTTACGGGTCGCTTTCACGAGGACCGACAAAGCGCCCAGCGACTCCACGCAAGTTCTGACTGCTGAACGGTTTCTCGAGGCGTTCGTTCGGGACATTCGCCAAGAAGCGATCGATGTCCTCGCGAATCACCCCCCCGGTGACGAACACGAAGCGCGCCGCCATGCTGGGCGCGACTGCTGCTACTCGTTGGTAGAGATCCACGCCGGTGAGATGGGGCATCATGATGTCGCAAAAGACAACGTCGAACTGGGCTCCTCCTTGCAGAAGGGCGAGCGCCTCGCGTGAATCGTTCAAAGCGGTCACGACGTGGTCTCTCTCCAGCAGTCGGGTCATCGCTCGCAGGGCTGCCTCCTCGTCATCGACGATAAGTACTCTTCCGCGAGGGGCGCTCGGAACCACGCTTGGCAATGATTTCGCGGCCTCCTCAACGACGGCGACCGGAAGGACTACGCGAAAGGTAGTGCCCTTCCCAAGCTCGGTCTCACACGTGAGCTCGCCGTCCAGCGCAGCCACGATGCTGTGCGAAATAGAGAGTCCGAGCCCGGTACCCTGCCCAACGGGCTTGGTCGTGAAAAAGGGGTCATAGATTCTCGGCAAGTTTTCAGGAG
>JAYUYU010000590.1:0-4739 GCA_043752365.1 Myxococcales bacterium
AATCTCAGCTTCAAGATGTGAGCCGGCTAGTGGAGGGTGCGCGTCCCGATCGCCACGTGCCGTAAACGTGCCCGTGCCCGTAAACGTGCCCGTGCCCGACGTTTCGTAGGTTACCGGTTTGAGTGTAGGCCCTGCCTGCGCGCCCAGCTGGGCGCGGCGCGCGCGGGCGAACGCCCGCGCCAGGAACCTCGGCCTATAAAACAAAGCTGTGCGTTGCGTGCGGCTTTTCGGGCACGGGCACGGGCACGGGCACGTTTACGGGGTGATCGTAGCGGGCAGCGCGCACTCGGCGTGGCCCACGCGCAGGCGTTCGTGCACCCCAATGCAGCTTTGGCTCGGGTCGTCGTTGATGCCAGGTACGACGGCGCCGCACGGAAACGCGCCGGTCATTGGATCCCACAGCGGCTCGCGCGTCAGCGTGCCGTCCTGATAGCGATAAATCACGTTGGCGCCCACGTCGCCGTCGGCGCCAGCAGCGGCGCGCAGCGGGCTCTCTGGACCCAAATACGCCACGCAGGCGTCGTCGTCCGGCGCCAGCACCGGCAGCAGGACGCTCTGATCGTTGGGCGAAAAATCGACGGCTTCCGTGCCCGGCGCCTGTGCGGCGCAGTGCTCGAACGACCACTCTTCCGGACCGTTCGACCAAAACGCGACGCCAGCGTAGCCACGCACCACCGTCCGCGCTGCGCTGGCCGAAAACTCCAGCCCTGCGTTGCCGGGGCCGCGTTTCAGCGCGACGCCGGTAGTCACGTCCACCAAGGTCATGTTGTCCACCCGCGTGCCGCGCGCAGCGTCCACCGAGACACCGGTGGCGGCTTCTAGCGCGACGCCGTTCACGAGCAAGGTATCGCTGACGATGCGCTCCGACAGCAACGAGCACGGCATCGCTTCATCGCAACGCGACTCGATGCGAAAGCCACTGTCGAGCGCATCACGCACCAAGTTGCCGTAGAGCCGCGCGCCGCTGACCGAGTACGGCGACGGATCGGTGAAAGAAGAGCCAATGGCCCGGCCAACCACACTGAAGCCGGTGCCCACGACCTCGGCCACGTTGTTCTCGAGCAGCGGCGAAGACGACTCTTCGACCTGAATCGCAACATCGCCGCGTGTCGGGTCGTCGATGCCGACCGTGTTGCCTTGGCTGGTGGCGTAGCGTGAATGGAAATAGTTACGCCGAAACGTCACGGCGTGGCTGCGCACGGCTTCGAACGCGTTGTGGTAAAAATCGTAGGTTTCGCACTCCTCCACCAGGACGTGGTCGGCCCCCAGGACCCGCAAAATGTGCGAGTGCCGCTCCTGGTTCGAGCGCAGTAACAACAGGCGACGCAGCGTGAGATCGTGCCCGCCGTGGAGCATCGCGACCGTGCCAACGTCGACGCCTTTGGCGACGTCGGGGTTGTGCTCGTTCATCAGCACCAAGCCCTCGACTATCCAACCCGAGCAGCCCCACAGCTCGAGCGGCACGACCGCGCCGTCGCCGTGCAGCACCGCGCCTCGCTCGTTCTCGGCGCGCACCGTGATCGGAGCCTCGGGTCGCCCATGATTGGGCGGGCCCGAGCAGTCGACGCTCAAGACGCCAGTCGTTTCTGGCCAGTAGTCGCCGCTCAAAAGCTCCAGCGTTTGCCCCGGCAGCAGCGAGCTCGTGGCGTGCAGCAGCGTCTTCCACGGCTTGTCGCGCGTACCGGGATTCAGATCGTCACCCTCGGGAGCTACGAAAAAGACACTCTGCCGATCCGAGCCGATCGGGACGTCGAGCCCGCCCAGCCGACACCCGCCCAATAGACTGGCGGCCTGCAGTGCGCACGCCAACCAACGCCGGCTGGTCACCTTACTTGCAGGCGGCTTGAACGCGCGCGGCCGCTGGCGAGCTGGGGTAGCGCTGCACGAAGCGCGCAGCCGAGGCGCGCGCCTTGTCGACGCGCCCGGCAGAGCAAAGCGCAAAAACTCGGGCAGCATCGGCTTCAGCCCGCAGCATACCGGTCGGGAAGCGACGATCGTAGCTTTCGAGCTTGCCGAGGGCCGTGCTGGCCTGGCCCGAGCGCAGCGCGCCTTGCACTTCGGCCAGCAGCGCGGCCTCTTGTTCCAAACGCAGGCCGTTATTGGCCTTTAGTCGACGCGCGGCGGGCGCGGGCGCTTGAGCCGAAGACACGACCGGTGCCGATTCGGGCGCAAGCACGACTGGTGGCGGCGGCACGTAACGCGGGGCGGGCGCGCGCACGACCAGCGCCGGAGTGGTGATCGGCGGGTCGCTACCTTGGAGCGCAAAAAAACCAGCAGCGCCCGTAGCGATTGCAGCGGCCGCCACGAGCCCCTTCACCAACGCACCCGCAGAGGCCACCTTGACCGTGGCGGTGGTTCCGGACGCCGCAATCGCTCCCTCGGCAGCAATGCGGCCCGCAACGGCGCCGTGAAGGCCCAACAGCTGAGCCGCAGACGGGTCGTCCCCGGCGCGAGCCAGCTCGACCAGGCGATGCGCTTTGAGCTCCAAACCAGTCACTTGGTGGCCTCGCCGAGCAACGAGCTGAGCTCGGCCTCGAAGGCGCGGCGCGCGGCGCGCAGCCGTGAATACGCGGTGTTCAGGTTGATCTCCAGCGCTTCGGCCGCCTCGGCGACGCTGGTTTGCTCCAGATCGACCATGATCAAGAGGGCGCGCCTTTCGTCGTCGAGCCGCTCGAGCACGCGATGCAGAAGCTGGGTCGCCTGACGGTGCAGCGTGCGCTCGAACGGCCCTTCGTGAGAAGGAGCCGAGAGCGCCAGGCCAAGCTCGTTCGGGATGGCGGTCTCGCGACTGGCGATGCCGCGCGCCTTGCGGCGATGCCGCGCCGCAACTCGCAGCACGATGCCGAAAATCCAAGTTCGCAGACTGGATCGGCCTTCGAACTCGGGCAGGCGGCGGTGAACGACCAGAAAAACATCTTGCGCGGCGTCTTCGAGCGCCGACTCGGGTACACCGAGGCGACGCAGATTGCGCCAGACCAACTTGGCGCAGCTCTCATACACCTCCGCGAAGGCGGGCGGTGCAGCAGGCCGCGTCTCGAACGATCCGACGCTTTCAGGTTGTGACAAAACTCGCGGGGACGCTGCCGAAAGGCGGTAGCGACGCCGCTTGAGAGTATCAGTGCAGGCGACGAAGCGATTCCGTCTTCTGAAGGAAAGCTGTCAAGGACGATTGTTCAAAATTCCACCGCGAGGCCGGTGCGAGCAAACGGAGAAAAGACTGGAACTTCAAACACATCGCCCACCCCGCGCAGCACAAAAGTGGGTTGAAACGGCCGCACCGCCCCCCCCGCGTCCAGCGTCGCCGAGAGCCAGGAGGTGGCCCTCAGGCGGCCACGCAGCACGCCGACGCCGGCGCCCAGCACCACCCGAGCCAGGTCCGGGTTGCTGACGCCCCGCGCAGTCGCGCTCAGGTACTCCAGCCTGAAGCCGGGGCAGAGTTCCAAGGCGCCGAGCTGAAACGGCAGCGCGGCGAAGCAGCCCAAAAGCTCTGCGCTGAACAGGCGTAACTCAGCCCCCGCTTTCGGCCGATCGACGCGCGCGACGTCGCGGGGTTGATAGACGGCGCCCGCCAGCTCCACGCTGAACCGATGGTGCCTCACCCCAACGCCGGCCGACGTGAAGGCTGAAGGAATCGACAACAGCTGGAACACCACCCCGACCGAGCCATGCAAGTACGGAAACGACTCGCGCTTGGGCCCGGGCGCCGGGCGCGGCCGCGGTTGGGGCTTGGGCTTGGCGCGCGGCTTGGGCTCGGCCCGCGACGTGGGTTCGTCGGCTGGCGGCTCGGCGTCGAGGCTGGCGTTAGGGTCGAGCGACAGCGCGATCACCACGGAACTTGCCAACGCAATGGCGTCGCACGACTCACCCTCGAGCCGCTTGATGCCACCGCCGGCGGCCGTGGTGGTCGCGAGCTCGGCCACATAGCGGCCTTTTTTGTGCCGAACCGTAACCGAGACTTTGACGCCGTTGCTCAGGGCGCGCGGCGTTCCGCCCAGCAACCGCAAGACCTTGGCGCGCACCGCGTCGCCGCGCTCGCAGTCGTCGGGCCCCTGCCAGTCGATCGGCAGCGCTGCCTGCGAGGGCACTTCGGATGCCGAGGCAGGCGCCTCGGTTTGCGCAAGAACGGCCTTGGCTCGCGTCAAAACGACGAGAGCCAGCAGCGCACAGCGCAACGCGGGGAAACCAGCCGAACCGAACACGCGGCTAAAGCTCTAACCCAAGCGGCTGGAAATTGGCGAACGGATTCGTGGCATGGGCTCAAACTGCGCGCTCCAAGCCGTAGCGTGACAGCTTGCGATACAGGGTGTTGCGCGGAATGCCGAGGGTGCGAGCGACGACGCTCACGTTCCAGCGCGCGGCGCGCAGGGCGGCCAAGATGCGATCTTTCTCGTCGGTCTCGAAATCGCGACGCGAACGGGCGCGCACCGCCGGCAGGCGCCGCCCGCCGAGATCGAGATCTTCGGCGCGGATCTTCGAGCCCGGGGCGAGCACGAACGCGCGCGTGAGCACGTTCTCGAGCTCGCGGACGTTGCCCGGGAATGGGTGGGCCGACAGGCGGCGCAGCGCGTCTTGACCCAGCTCAGGCGGCTGCTTTTCGGCGTCGCGTGCGAGCCGCTGCAAGATTTTCTGGCACAGCTCTGGCAAGTCTTCTGGACGCTCGCGCAGCGGCGGCAAGGCGACGGTCACGACCGCAATCCGGTAATACAAGTCTTCGCGGAATTTTCCCTCCACCATGGCGC
>JAYUYU010000591.1:0-11534 GCA_043752365.1 Myxococcales bacterium
CTCCCGATCTCCCTGTGAAATCTCGATCGCGCGGGTCCGTGTGGATCCGTCTACTGCACGCTGAAGGACTTGGAGACGGTGACGGCGTCGCCCGAGAAGGCGGGCACCTTGGCGCTGCGGAAGAGGCGCGCGACGCAGCCGCCGACGGCCGTGCCGGCGAGGTCGCCGGAGACTTGCGTGTTGGTAGCGCGGCCGCTGGGCATGAAGGTGATGGACACCTTGCCGCTGCCGCCTGGACCGTCGGCGGTCTTGCAGCTTGGCGCGTTGCCGGCGGCCGCCGAGAGCGCGGCGATCGCAGCGCCTTTGTCGAAGGGCGGTGCGTCGCTTGCGGGAGCTTCCGGCTTTTCAGCCGGCTTTTCGGCGGGCTTGGCTGGTGCCTCACCTGGCTTGGGAGCGGCTTCGTTAGGCTTGGCGGCGGCGGCAGCGCCGACGGCCGCTGGGGTCGCAGCGGCGGCCGTCGCAGCGGCGCCTCCAATTGCGGCGGGAGCGGCGCTGACCACGGCGGCAGCCGAGTCCGCGGGGGCGGCAGCAGGTTCCGGAGTCGCGGTGGGAGCGGCTTCGGGCTTGGGGGAGGCTGCAGCGGTGACGCTGGGCGCCGCGGCGGGCGTGCCTGCGAGCTTGGCGGGTAGCCCCATCGCAAAGGCGAGGCCGCCCAGAGCGACGACTGCGGCGATGCCGATCCAGAGCCCCATACCCTTTTTCTTGGCGGGGCCAGCGTTGGGGAGCTCCACAGGATCGCTGGCGCGCACCTCGGGCGGAGGAGCCGCGAAAGGCGCGTTGAAGTCGGGTGCTGCGAATGCGGAGCCGAACGAGCCAGTGCCCACGTTGGCGATCGAGTTGGGGCTCGAATCAGTACCCATCAAGATGGCAGCGGCGTCGTCTTGCTTTGCCGCGGCGGACTTTTTCGTCGGGGGCTTCTGCTCTTGTTTGACCAAGGCATCGAGCGAGAACAACACCGAGCTCTCGTTGCGCGCGCCGGTCATCTTTGGCGCCGCGTCCTTAGCGTCGGCGCCCAGCGACTCGTCTTCTTCACTGCCAGCCGCTGCTAGGTCACCGAACAAGTCACCGCCACCGCGCGCGGCGCTGCGGCGCGCGGCCGCGGGTTTGGGCGCGTCTTGCTTGGGAGCCGCAGCGACGGTCGCGGGCTTGGGGCTGAGCGCCGTGGGCTTGGGGACGGCAGCTGGCTCGGCCTCTTCGAACGGCAGAGCGGCAGGCGCGCGCAAATCGAAGGCCGCTTCGGGGGAGCTTGGGGCTGCTTTGCCCGGCTCGTGCCAAACGCCGGACGAGCCTGACGGCGCGTCGAAAGCGTCGAACGGCGAGTCTTGCACCTGGGTGGCTTCGTCCTCGTCGCTGAACGGCGCGGCTGCCGGCGCAGCGGGCGCGGCTGCCTTTTTCAAGCCGCGCGCCGAGAGCGCGCTCGCGAGCTCAGGAATATCGAAAGGCGCTTTCCAATCCGTCATGCCCTCCCGCCACAGGAAGGCCGAGTCGTCCAGCGAACCGGAGGCGTATTTGTCGGCGATCTGACTGACGCTGAGCGTCTCTTGCCGGTCGTCGGGATAGGCGATGTCGAAGCTCAGCTCGGACGCAGCTGCTGCTGCCGCTGCTTTCGGGGCAGCCTCCACGGGCGCTTCCGCAGCCGGTTTGGCGACGACAGCCGCAGGCGCGAGCGCCGGTACTGCAGCGGCTGCCGGGGCAACAGCGGCTGCAGGCGCAGCGGCTGCCGGAGCAACAGCGGCTACAGGCGCAGCGGCTTCGGCTGCATCGAGCTTCGTCCCATCGACGATGATGCCCGTGCTGCAGTGCTTGCACGTGAGCTTTACTTTTTTGCCGCGGACCTTTTCATCCGGGATCGAATATTTGGCCGAGCAAGACGTGCAGCTGACGTTCATGAAGTTCCTTGGGCAGCGCAGCACCACGAGGCTCGAGGGTGCCCGCCCGCAATCCTGCAGAAATACCACGAGAGCAGCGCGGTCGCCAAGCCGGCCTAACTTCAGTAAGTGCTTGTTCTAGCAGCAGAATAAGTCGGCGGCGTGCCCGTAGTCACGTACCCGCTGTCGCGTACCCGGTGTCACGTCCCCCCGTCGCGCCCCCCGTCGCGCCCCCCGTCGCCTCGCTCGCTCGCTCGCCGCGGCGCCTTTGATAGAGTCCGCCGTGGCGAGCCGCTTGTGGGTGGGCCGCGCACAGCTCATGAATTCCAAGGACAAATCAGGTCGCGGTATCGTGGCTTTCTTCAACGAGCACTACCGGAGCCTCGACCCGCGCTGGCTCGGCCTCTTTCGTATCTGCTTCGGCTGCCTGCTCATCAGTGAGCTTCTGTACCGTTGGAGCTACGCGCGGCTGCTCTTTTCGAACGAAGGCGTGCTGCCCAATCACTTCTCGCTGTTCGCTCCGATGGGGCAGGACCTGTTTTCGATTTACCACGTGTTCTCCACGGTCGGAGAGGTGCACGTCGCCTTTGCACTGACGCTGCTCGTCTTCTCGTGCTTCACCCTTGGTTACCAGACGCGGGTAGCGCAAATATTGTCGGCGCTGCTCATCACGAGCCTGCACTCGCGAAACCTATTCACTGAAAATGGCGGCTCGGTGGTCACGCATTCGCTGGCCATTTGGACCGTGTTTCTGCCGCTGGGTAGCTGCTTTTCGATCGACGCGCTGCGCCGCTCGCTCGGGGCGGTGCGCGAGCACAGTTCGGCCGAGCTGAATCGCCGCGAAGTCACGCCGGTCACGCCGTTCGTGTCAATCGCGGTGCTGGGGCTGCTCCTGCAGTGGAGCGTTATTTACTTCTTCAACTGTGTGCACAAGACCGGCGTGGGTTGGAAGAACCACAGCGCCATCTATTACTTCTTGTACCAAGATCGCATCGTCACCGACGTCGGCGTTTGGGCGCGTGAGCACGTACCGTTCGGTGTCTTCGCGCTCTTGACGCGCATCACGTTGGTCGTCGAAGGCGCGCTCGCGTTTATTCTGCTGGTGCCGTTTTGGCACAAGTGGCTGCGCCGCATCGCGCTGCTGTTGGCGTTGGGGCTGCACGGCAACATCGCGCTGTTGTCGCGCCTGGGGCCGTTTTCGTACGTGATGGTGTTGTTCTTCTTGCTGCTGTTAGGGCAAGAAGAGCTTAATTTCTTAGGGCGCTGGTTTGGGCGTCCGGCTCGGGCCGTGACGGTGATTTTCGACTCGGATTGCGGGATCTGCTTGTGGACGTGTCGGCTGCTCAAGCGGCTGGACCCATGGCAGCGGCTGACCTTCGTCGGTAACGACGAGACGTCGCGCTTGCCCGCTGGCCTCGACCCCAAACTGTGTGAGGCGAGCGTGGTGGTGGTCGACGCCGCGGGTCGCTTCTTTTTGGAGGAGAAGGCCGTGCGTCGCGCGCTGCGGGCCCTACCATTTGGCATCTTCGCGGTGTGGTGGCTTTACGTGCCCGGCCTCTCGCTCGTGGGCCGCGCGCTGTACCGCTCGGTTGCAGCTAACCGCATCGCGATCAGCGGCTTCTTTGGTTGGGGGGTGTGCGGCGTACCCGTCGCAGCGACGCATGCAGCGCCACCCGCCTCGGCCTTCTTGGGTCGAGTGGGCGACGAGCTTCGGGTAGGGCGCGGCGTTGTGCGCGAAACCTTGGCCCTGGTGTTGATGGTCGTCCTCTCCACCGAGGTGGTGAAGTCCAACCCGTTCATTTCGCGCCACTTGCAGTTGAAGCGCCCGGCATGGATGACCGAGGTCATCGGCTACACACGCATGCTGGAGGGCTGGGGAATGTTTGCGCCGGAGCCGCCCTATGACGACGGCCGTCTGGTGGTCGATGGTCGGACCGTGGACGGTCGCAAGCTCGACCCTTTCACGCGCGAAACGCCAGAGTTCGACCCCGAGTCGCCACGAGGCTGGGGCCACGACCAGCTGTGGTGCGACTACAGCAATCACATCCGTTGGGCGCACAATCAGGGCAGGCGTCAGTTCCTGCGGAGCTATTTGATCAATCAGCACCGGTACGCGCGTCGCCCCCAAGACCAACTGACAAGCTTTGACGTTTGGTGGATTTCGGACAGGTCGCCGCCGCCGGGGCAGAAGCACGGCGTGCCGCAACCGCCAGAAAAGGTCGTGAGCTACGGCTCCGTCAAGGACTCGGGCGCACGCCCGTGGCTCAACCGCAGCAATCCTGTCGGGGGGCGGCCGTGAAGCGCCATTTCGAGCTGGTACCGCCTGCTCCGCAAGCTCCGCCCGCGCCCCCCAGCGGTCTCTGGGGCAAGCTCGTCCAGTTGTACGGCTCGGCCGATCCCCGCTCGTTGGGGCTGTTTCGCGTCGCGTTTGGAGCCTTGCTGGTGGTCGACGTGGCGTCGAAGTTCCCGGAGGTGGAGGCGCATTTTTCGAACAGCGGCTGGCTCGCCAACCACTATGCCCTGTTCCGACCGATGAGCGACCACCTGTTCTCGGTCTACCTGGCGTTCGGCTCGCCGTTGGAGGTGAAGTGCCTGCTGTCGCTGCACCTGCTCGTCTGCGTGCTGTTGCTGGTCGGCTACCGCACCAAGCTGATGCAGCTGCTCGCGCTGTTGCTGACGACGAGCCTGAACAGCCGCAACTTGCTGATCGAGAACGGTGGCTCCGTCGTGCTCGATATCTTGCTGGTTTGGACGGCATTTTTGCCGCTGGGGCGCCGCTTCAGCATCGATGCGTTGCTCGCGTCCTACGCCACCCGCACCGAGACGACCGAGGCCGCCTTGAACGAGCGGCTGCAGCCAGCGCGCGACATTGGCCCGGTTGTGACGCTTGCCGTGACGGCGCTCATCCTGCAATGGGCGACGATCTATTTCTTCAACACGCTTCACAAAAATGGCGCCGCTTGGCGCGACGGCACGGCCGTCCACTATTTCCTGCAGCAAGACCGGTTGGTCACTTGGTTCGGCGCATGGCTGCGCGGCGTCCTGCCACTCGGGGTCATCAAGCTGCTCACCTTCGGCACGTTGCTGATAGAGGGCAGTGTGCCGGTGCTGTTGCTCATGCCCTGGCGCACCCACGTCACGCGCATGCTGGCGTTCGGCTTGGTCGCCGTGCTTCACCTGTCCATCGACGCGGTGCTGCAGCTCGGTTCGTTCTCTTGGGCCATGCCGATCGTGTTCCTGGTTTTCATTCCGCCGGAGGCCTGGGCCTGGGCCCGCCGGCGCTGGACTCTCAAACGGACGCCTTGCGTCGTACACTTCGATCCACAGGTCGGGGCGTCGCTGTTCTTGTGTCGACTGATCAAGCGCCTGGACGGCCTCGGCTTGGTGACATTTCGCGCCCTGAGCGAGGCTTCACCCAAAAAAGCGCAGACGGGCTTCTGCGTCAGCGTGGCGGGGGAAAAGTCGGTCGTCGGCTGGGAGGCATTGCTGGCCGTTGCGGACGCTTTGTGGTGCGGGCGGCGACCGCTGAGCTTGCTGGCGCCCTTGGTGCGAAGGCGCGTCGCTCGCCGACTAACGCAGCTCGTCACCGAGCCGAAGGAGCTGGACCAAGACTACGGTCTCGAATCCCTACCGCTCCAAGTCGATACGCTGGCGCCCGAGCCTACCGGGGCACAGCGCGCCGGGGCATTGTTGGTGGGGAGCCTGCGTGAGTCGCTGGTGGTGGTCGTGCTGGTCGCGTGCGCGATGCAGGTGTTGATTGAAAATCCAAGCGTGCCGCGGGCGTGGGTGCCTCGCGGGCGCCCGCTGACCTTAGCGGCGATCGTCACCTATCCGCGTATCTTTCAGGGCTGGAGCATGTTCGCACCGGAGCCGCCGCGCAGCGACGGCCGACTGGTGATCGACGGCCGGACCCGGGACGGCCGGCGCTTCGATCCGCTGACCGGTAGCGAGCCCGTCTTCGAGGTGCATGCCGACGGCACGCCGCGCACGAACCTGATCTGGGGGTATTTCCACACCCGCATCGCCGAAGACCGATTTCGCGCTTACTGGAATGGCGTGCGTGACTACGTCATGAACCATCACAAGCTGACCGAGCGCCCCCAGGACGAGCTTGCGTCGTTCGACGCCTACTACGTCACCGAGACGTTTCCAGCACCGGGGGCCAAGAAGACGCCGGCCGAGCGGCGCAAGCTGTTCTCGAGCAGTTTCGTGCCCGGTGACGAGTCCCCGCCGGCCGCCGCGCGGCCCTTGAGCAAACCGCGCGTTCCTCGGGCACACTAGGGCCGTGACGGCGCCGCACATCGCCCACGCCATCTGGCAGACACTGCGCATCAGCGTGCCTACCATCTGGCAAGGGCTGCGCGGCTCGCTCACGGCCGAAGCTACTGACCGACGTTTGGCCGAGTGGTCGCGCGCCATCGTTGGGCGCGCGAGCATCGAGCTGTTGGTCCAAGGCGCCGAGCACGCGACGCGGGGTGAGAGCTTCGTGCTGATGTCGAACCACCAGTCGCTGTACGACGTGCCGGTAATTTACCAAGCGCTCGATCGACGTGTTCGCATGGTGGCCAAGAAAGAGCTGTTTCGAGTGCCCGTTTGGGGTCGTGCCATGCAGCGCGCCGGCTTCATTGCGCTGGATCGGCAAAGCCGTGAACGCTCACGCGAAACCCTGCTGGCTTCTGCAGATGTGTTGCAAAGCGGCACGTCGATTTGGATCGCGCCCGAGGGTACCCGCAGCCTGGACGGGCGGCTTGGGCCCTTTCGCAAAGGCGGTTTTCACTTGGCCAGCCAGAGCGGCTGCCGCATTTTGCCGATTACGATCGTTGGCACACGCGCGGTGCTCCCGGCCAAGAGCGCGCACATTACCGACGGTTGTCGGGTCGACGTCGTGGTCCACCCTCCCGTGGATCCCAGCGGCTACGCCGAGGAGCAGCGCGAAGCGTTGATCGAGCGCGTCCGCGAGGCGATTGCCTCCGCCATGCCCGGGGCGAGCTAGCTACGACACCAGATCCGCACGACCATGGTGCCCTTCGCGGTCCAAGGCGTAACCTCGATGCGCTCGACGTCGTCAATGGATCCTGAAGGCACGCGGTGCAGCAGGTGCTCCTCGACGAAGCGCCGTCGCAAGGCGTCCGTCGACAAGTCGCCGACGCCGCTGCCGCGGATGATGAACGTCAACAGCTCGAAGATCTCGAGCGCTTCGGGCCCCAGGCGCGGCGTGGGCGGTGCTGGTTCGACGCCGATCGTCAGCTCGGGACCGTCGTCGACTTCGAGAGCAGGCGAGGGGGGCGTCGCAGGTGCGCGGTTCGGCGATCTAGCACCGGGCGCGTTCGAGATTTTGTCGGCGTAGGGCAACGTGTTTTGCCGGGGCCGCATCGACTGCGCCAGTTCGTCGGCGATGGCCGCCATGGTTTCGCGCCCGGCCGGAGACTCCGAGATTTCGATCAGCGGCGCCTCGGCGCTGCTGACGAACGGCGTCGCCAGCTCTTGCTCGATGGCCGCCATGGTCTCGCGCCCGGCTGTCGCGTAGCTCAGCTTCACGTCTGGGGCCGACGGAATCAGGCTGCGCCGCTTGCCCGTCGTTGCCTTCGCAGCCTTTTTGGTGGGAGCCACTCGACCCTGCAAGCTACCAGAATGACGCCATCAGTTGGGAAGCTCTAGCCCCAAAACGTCCAATTCCCCCGGCCGTTTGGCATGTGCTCGTCGCTCGTGGGCGCGAACGCGCCACGCGCATGAGCTGGAACCACATCACCCG
Organism: Myxococcales bacterium; assembly: GCA_043752365.1. Classification (GTDB taxonomy): domain Bacteria; phylum Myxococcota_A; class Polyangia; order Polyangiales; family Polyangiaceae; genus PMG-095. Next base: position 7,621 of record JAYUYU010000591.1, read on the forward strand.
ACCTTGGCACCCGCAGATCGCGATCGAAATCGAGAGTAGACCCAAAACAGTCTCGTTGGTCGGTGGGGCCCCAGCCCCACCTCCGGCAGCGTAACAGCGCTACCTCAGGCCAGCTCTGAACGACTCATCAGGAACAGGTCGGTGGCGCGGGCGGCTTTGCGGCCTTCGGCGATGGCCCACGTCTGGCTCGTTGGTCGGTGGGGCAAAGGACCACCTCCGGCAACGTAACAGCACGACCTCAGGCCAGCTCTGAACGACCCATCAGGAACAGGTCGGTGGCGCGGGCGGCTTTGCGGCCTTCGGCGATGGCCCACACGATGAGTGACTGGCCGCGCTGGCAGTCGCCGGCGGCGAACACGCCTTTTTGGTTCGTGGCGAAGTTGCCGTCCACCTGAATGTTGCCGCGATTGTTGATGGTGAGTCCGAGGCCTTCGACGATGCCCGGGTGCTCCGGGTGAACGAAGCCCATGGCCAACAGCACGAGATCCGCCGGGATGTCGAACTCGCTGCCGGCGACGCGCTCGAACTTACCGCCGCGCAGCTCGACCTTCACGCAGTGCAGCTTCGTGATCTTGCCGTTCTCGCCGCTGACGCGCTCGGTGGAGACGCTCCAATCACGGGTGCCGCCTTCTTCATGGGACGACGACGTGCGCAGCTGCAACGGCCACAGCGGCCAGGGCGTGCTGCCTGCGCGCTCGCCCGGCGGGCGCGGCATAATTTCGAAGCTGGTCACGCTCTTGGCACCTTGGCGATGCGAGGTGCCAATGCAGTCGCTGCCGGTGTCGCCGCCGCCAATCACGATGACGTCCTTGCCGGTTGCCAAGATAGCGCCTTCGTCCGGGACGACATCGCCAGCGACGCGCCTATTTTGCTGGGTCAGAAAATCCATCGCGAAATGCACCCCCGAGAGCTCGCGACCCGGCACTTCTAGGTCACGCGGGCTGCGCGAGCCGATGCACAAAACGATCGCGTCGAACTCGGCGCGCAGCTGAGCGGCGCTGATGCTGCGACCAACGTCGGCGTTGGTGCGGAACTCGACGCCTTCCGCGGTCATTTGCTGGACGCGGCGCTCGACCAGCGACTTTTCCATCTTGAAGTCGGGAATGCCGTAGGTGAGCAGGCCTCCGATGCGATCGTCACGCTCGAACAGCGTGACGCTGTGACCGGCGCGGTTCAGCTGCTGTGCGGCGGCCATGCCGGCAGGACCGGAGCCCACGACGGCGACCTTCTTGCCCGTGCGCTGTCGCGGCGGCTGGGGCTTGACTAGGCCGTCGGCGAACGCACGATCGGCGATCGAGCGCTCGATCAGCTTGATGCTGACTGGGTCATCGTTGATGCCGAGCACGCAGGCGGCCTCGCACGGCGCGGGACACACGCGACCGGTGAACTCGGGGAAGTTGTTGGTGGCGTGCAGCGCCTCGATCGCCCGCTGTGGATCGGTCCGGTAGACGTGATCGTTCCAGTCGGGGATCAAGTTGCCGAGCGGACAGCCCGTGTTGCAAAACGGGATGCCGCAATCCATGCAGCGCGCGCCTTGCTTGACGAGGTCGTCCTGCAGCACGGGCAGCTCGAACTCCCGATAGTCGTGCACGCGCTCACTTTTCGCGCGCTTCGAAGGATCCTGCCGCTCGAACTCCAAGAAACCGGTGACTTTGCCCACGATGCTTCCAGTACTGAAAATTGACGATTGACGATTGACGTTGATTGGCGCGCTCAGCCGCCCGCGATGACGCCTGACTTGGGCTCGGCCTGCATGGCAGGGATCATCGAGGGTCGGTCAGGACCTTTGTTCCTGAGCTGTTGCTCGTCCAGCACGCGCCGGTACTCGGTCGGAAAGACCTTGACCATGCGCCGTAGCGTGTTCTCCCAATCGGCCAGCAGCTCGCGCGCCTTGACACTGCCGGTGCGCGTGCGGTGCTCTTCGATCAGGCCGGCGACGAACGCCGCGTCGTCCGGGCCTAGCTCTTCGAGCTCGATCATGCCCATGTTGCAGCGCTTCTCGAAGTCGCCGCTTTCGTCGAGCACGTAGGCGAACCCGCCGCTCATGCCGGCGCCGAAGTTGCGCCCGGTGCGGCCCAGCACCAACACGCGCCCACCGGTCATGTACTCGCAGCCGTGGTCGCCCACGCCCTCGACGACGGCGGTGGCGCCGCTATTGCGCACGGCGAAGCGCTCGCCGGCTTTGCCGTTCAAGAACGCCTTGCCGGACGTGGCGCCGTACAGCGCGGTGTTGCCCAGGATGATGTTCTGGTCAGCTCGGAAGGTGACGCCCGCCAGCGGACGCACGGTCAACGTCCCGCCCGACAGCCCTTTACCGACGTAGTCGTTGGCGTCGCCTTCGAGGTTGAGCTCCATACCGCTGGTGGCGAACGCGCCAAAACTTTGGCCTGCGGTGCCCTTGAAATCCAGCTTGATGGTGCCGTCGGGTAAGCCGTCTTTGCCGAAGCGACGCGCGACCTCACCGGCCAGCATGGCGCCGATCGTGCGATCGACGTTGCGCACCGTGAGGGTGTGCCGCACGGCCTGCTTGTTGGTTAGTGCCGGCTGGCACAGCTCGATCAGCTTGTTGTCGATCGACTTGTCGAGGCCGTGGTCCTGTTCTTGGCTCTTGCTGACGCCGACGCCCGGCCCAGCCACGATGGGCGTGAGGACGTCCGTGAAGTCGAGGCGGCTCGTCTTCCAGTGATCGGTCTTTCTGACCTGGATGCGCTCGCTGTGCCCGACCATCTCGCGGATGCTGCGAAAGCCGAGCTCGGCCATGATTTCGCGTGCCTCTTCGGCCACGTAGAACATGAAGCGGATCACGTGCTCGGGCTTGCCCTCGAACTTGGCGCGCAAAACCGGATCTTGCGTCGCGATGCCGACCGGACAGGTGTTCAAGTGGCACTTGCGCATCATGATGCAGCCAGATGCCACCAGCGGCGCCGTCGCGAAGCCGAACTCTTCGGCGCCAAGCAGCGCCGCCAAGACGACGTCGCGACCCGTGCGCATCTGGCCGTCGGCTTGCAACACCACGCGGCTGCGCAGATCGTTCTTGACCAGCACCTGGTGCGTCTCGGCCAAGCCCAGCTCCCAGGGGATACCAGCGTGCTTGATCGAGGTGAGGGGCGAGGCACCCGTTCCGCCGTCGTGACCGGCAATCAAAATCACGTCCGCGTGGGCCTTGGCGACACCTGCCGCGACCGTGCCGACGCCGGCTTCCGCTACCAGCTTGACGCTGATGCGAGCCTTGGGGTTCGTCATCTTCAAGTCGAAGATCAGCTGCGCCAGGTCTTCGATGGAATAGATGTCGTGGTGCGGGGGCGGCGAAATCAGCGTGACGCCGGGCGTCGAGTGGCGCGTCTTGGCGATGATGGCGTCGACCTTGTGGCCCGGCAGCTCGCCGCCTTCACCGGGCTTGGCGCCCTGCGAGACCTTGATTTGCAACTCGTCCGCGTTGACCAAGTAGTAGGTCGTGACGCCGAAACGGCCGGAGGCCACCTGCTTGATCGAGCTGCGGCGCGAGTCGCCGTTGGCGTCGGGCACATAGCGCTCGTCGCGTTCGCCGCCTTCACCTGTATTGCTGCGACCGCCGATGCGATTCATGGCGATGGCTAGGTTTTCGTGAGCCTCGCCGCTGATCGAGCCGAAGCTCATGGCGCCGGTCGCGAAGCGCTTGACGATCTCGACAGCCGACTCGACTTCCTCGAGCGGCACGGGCGCGTCGTGCGGAGCCAGCTCCCACAGACCGCGCAGCGTGATGGGTCCGCTGCTCTGGTCGTTGATGAGCTTGGAGTACTCCTTGTAGCTCTTCACGTCGTCCATCCGAACCGCGTGCTGCAGCTTGGAAACCGTGCTCGGATCCCACAGGTGACGCTCGCCCTGCGCGCGGTAGTGGTACTGCCCGCCCAGGTCGAGGTACGGGGTCGGCTCGG
>JAYUYU010000592.1:0-11532 GCA_043752365.1 Myxococcales bacterium
GGTGCACTCGCAGAAGATGGAGGCCGTCGGGCAGTTGGCGGGTGGGGTGGCGCACGACTTCAACAACTTGCTGGCAGTCATCGAGGGTAGCGGCGAGCTGGCCCTGGAAGAGCTGGCCGGTCACGCCGCCCGCGAAGATGTCGTGGACATGGTGGCGGCCGCCAAGCGCGCGGCGTCGCTCACGCGCCAGCTCTTGACCTTCAGTCGGCGCGAGGCGGCGCGGCCCGAGCCGCTGGAGCTCAAGGGCCTCGTGCTCAACGTCGAGAAGATGCTGCGACGGCTGATCGGTGAGCACATCACGCTCTTGACGCGCCTCGACGAGAACGTCTGCGCCATCACGGCTGACCACAATCAGATCGAGCAGGTGCTGGTCAACCTTTGCGTCAACGCGCGCGACGCCATGCCGAGCGGCGGGACGCTGTGCATCGAGCTGCACGAGCTGCAGGCGGGCGTCGCGGGCGGGGCGCCGGGCGCGCGCTCCGTGGTGCTGCGCGTCCTCGACACCGGTACCGGCATCGAGCCAGACGTCATGAAGCGCATCTTCGAACCGTTTTTCACCACCAAAGAGGTGGGCAAAGGCACCGGCCTGGGCTTGTCGATGGTCTACGGCATCGTGACCCAGAACGGCGGCCAAATCTCGGTCGAGAGCTCGATCGGGCGCGGCACGACCTTCACCATCGTGTTTCCGGTCACCAGCTTGGACAACGTGCGCTCGAAAGAGTCATTTCGGCCGCGCTCGAGCGGGCGAGGTAGCGGAACCATTTTGCTCGTCGAAGACGATCCCTCGGTGCGCAGCATTACGGCGCGAATCTTGCGGCGTCAGGGCTACGTCGTCGTCGAAGCCTCGCGGCCGAGCGAGGCGCGGGCCTTCAGTGAGGTGGGGGATCAAATCGACCTGTTGCTCACCGATTTGGTCATGCCCGAAATGAGCGGCGTCAAGCTGGCCGACGAGCTTACCTTGGGCCGACCAGGGCTACGGGTGCTGTACATGACCGGCTATGCGGGCGCCGCGCTCAACCTAGCCGAGAGCGGTTCGCTGGACCCCGAGGAGCGGCTGATTCAGAAGCCGTTCACCTCCGACGCCTTGCTCGACCAAGTGCGCGCGGCCATGTTGCCGCGCGGGGTGTAGCGCATGCCAGGCGCAAGCGGGCCGGGCGAGCGTTCGTTACTGCTGATTTGCCGCGTCGGCTCGCGGCTCTGCGGGATACCGCTCGAGCACGTGGTCGAGACGATGCGCCCCTTGCCCGTCGAACCGTTGTCGCAGCTGCCGGTATTCGTCGACGGCCTGGCCTTGATTCGCGGCACTGCGACGCCCGTGCTCGACGCGCGGCGCTTGCTCGGAACGACCGGCGAGCTCGGGGTCTGCGAGCGTTACGTTAGCATTCGGCTCGGTGAACGCAGCGCCGCCCTGGCGGTCGACGCCGTTTTGGGCGTGCGGCAAGTCGAGTCGAGCCAGCTTGGCGACTTGCCGCCTCTGTTGCGCGAACCGGGCAACGAGTTGGTACGCGCGCTAGGTACCCTCGATCGTGAGCTGCTCGTCGTGCTCGAACGTTCGCGGCTGGTGCCAGACTCCGTTTGGCAAGCGCTCGACGCGGAGGCGCGGGCCAGTTGAACACCGCGCTCGGAACGGCAGAGCTGCAGCTGTTTCAGGCCGCGATCGCCCAGAGGCTGGGGCTGCGCTTCGACGACGGTAAGCTGACCTTCTTGGCAGAGGTGTTGGCTGGGCGGCTGGCGTCTCGGCGGCTCGAAGCCGCAGCCTATTTGAATGGTCTGGTTGGCGAGCGTGAAGCCGAAGGCGAGCTGAGCGCATTGGCGCGCGAGTTGACGGTGGGCGAAACCTACTTTTTTCGCCACTCCGAGCAGTTCAACGCGCTGCGTGAGGTGGTGCTGCCAGAGCGCGCCGCAGTTCGAGCAGAGTCGCGCAGCCTGCGGCTGCTGTCGGTGGGCTGCGCGACCGGGGAAGAGCCCTACACGCTGGCCATCCTTGCGTGTCAGCAAGGACTCTCGCCCGCATTCACGGTGGCGATTCGAGGCATCGACTTCAACCCTGATTCGCTGGCGAAAGCTCGCGCAGGCCTTTACTCGCCCTGGTCGCTGCGTGAAACGCCGCCCGACATGCGCGCGCGCTGGTTTACACCCGAAGGACGCAATTTTCGGCTCGTGCCCGAGTTGCGCAGCGCCATCGAGCTGCACGAGCACAACTTGGTTCGGCCCAACGCGCTGCTGCTGGCGCCCGCTACTTACGACGTCATTTTCTGCCGTAACGTGCTGATGTACTTCACGCCCGAGCACACCGCGAGCATCGTGCAACGCTTGACGCGAGCGCTAGCGCCCGGCGGCTACTTGTTCTTGGGCCACGCGGAGACGCTGCGTGGGCTTTCGCAAGCCTTTCATCTGCGCCATACCCACAACACCTTTTACTATCAGCGCAAAGACTCGTTGCTGGACGCCGAGGTCGCCGTTCCCGTCTCGTGGGGCGGCTTCGACGCGCCGCGCGCGGAGCCGGCGGTTGCGCGCGAGTGGGTCGACACCTGGATGGAGACTGTCGAGCGCTCGAGCCACCGCATTCGGACGCTGAGCGACGAGCGGGCCGAGCAGGTTGCCGACTACGACCGCGCTGGCCTCTCGAGCCTTTCCGCCCGCCGTGACTTGCAGGCGCCGCTGGCCCTGTTGCAGCACGAGAGGTTCTCGGAAGCGCTGGCTTTGCTGCATGGAACGGCCGATGCCGACTCGGCGGATCCGGCGACGCTGCTGTTACGCGCGGCGCTGTTGACGCACCAGGGTGAGCTTGGGCTGGCAGAAGCTTGCTGCAAGAAGCTGCTCGAGCTGGACGAGCTGAACGCGGGTGCTCACTACTTGCTGGCGTTGTGCTGCGAGCGGCGCGAAGAGCTAGCCGTGGCCGCCGAGCACGATCGCACGGCGGTGTACTTGGACGCGGGGTTCGCCATGCCGCATTTGCACTTGGGCCTGATGGCGCGGCGGCGTCGCGACGTCGAAGTGGCGCGACGCGAGCTGGGCCAGGCGCTGTGGTTGCTGGAGGGCGAAGACGCTGCGCGGCTGCTGCTGTTCGGCGGCGGCTTCACGCGTAGCGCGTTGCTAGCGTTGTGCCGCTCCGAGCTGGCGAAGCTGAGGAGCACCACGTGACGTCGAACATCAAGAGCCTGGCGAACGCCCCCGCCGAGCTGCGCACCGAGTTCGATGCCTCATTCGCCGCGCGCGAAGTCGAGCAGCGCGTCGTAACCGTGGACGTGCTGGCGATTCGCGTGGCCGATCAGGGTTACGCGCTGCGCTTGTCCGAGGTGCGAGCCGTGCACGCGGAACGCAAGCTGGTGCCGGTTCCGGCGCCAACGCCTGAGCTGTTGGGGCTCGTGGGCATCCGTGGGCTGGTGGTGCCCGTGTACGATTTGCGGCTGCTTTTGGGTCACCCGGCAGGGCCCCCACCGCGCTGGCTGGCGGTGGTTCGTGCGGCCTCGGCAGTTGGCGTGGCGTTCGACGCGTTGGAAATGCACCTGCGCCTGCCCGAGAGCGATATCATTCTGCCTAGCTTGGCGGACGCTAAAGGTGGTCGTTACGCCGCTGGCAGTGTTCTCACCGCCACCGGGCCGCGGCCGTTGCTGCACCTTCCTTCGCTGCTCGCGAGCATCACACTTGGCAAGCCAGCCGTCGGCGCGCCGGAACGAGAGGGACCTCGATGAACTGGACATTCGGCAGAAAATTGGCATTGAGCTTCGCAGTAGCAATCTTGACGATCGGCGTGATCGGCGTCTCGGGCCATCGTGCCAATGCGGACTTGATCGAAAACGACCATTGGGTCACCCACACCGAGGAGGTCAAGCGCACGCTGGCACACGTTTTGGCTGGGCTGGTTGACGCCGAGACCGGACAGCGCGGGTTTCTGCTCACGGGGGACGAACGGTTTCTCGAACCTTACCGCACTGCCTTGACCGACATCGAAGCAAGCCAGGCGGCCGTGCGCCGACTGACTGCGGACAATCCGCAACAACAGCAGCGGCTGTCGGCCCTCGCTCCGCTGGTCGCCAGCCGGCTTGGTTTGCTGGGCGAGGTAATCGAAAGGCGGCGGCAAGAAGGCCTCGAAAATGTCCTGAAATCTGGTCTGCTGCTCGATGGCAAGCAACAGATGGACCGATTGCGGGCGCACCTGCGCGAGCTGGACGACGCCGAAAGCGCGCTGCTGCTCGAGCGTCGACAGCGCTCGGAGGCCAGCGCGGCCATGGCTCAGGCCACCATTCTGTGGGGCGGTCTGTTCGGATCGCTCGTGGTGTTGGGGGCCGGTATTCTGATTTCGCGTTCGCTCACGACGCAGGTCAGCGTCGCGGTCAGGCACATTCAAGCTTCTTCCGCCGAGCTGCAAGCTGCCGCCAGTCAGCAAGCGACCGGAGCCAAGGAGCAGGCGACCGCGATGAACGAAGTGACGACGACCATCAGCGAGCTGATGGCCACGTCGCGGCAAATTGCCGAGAGCGCTCGGCGCGTCGCCGATATTGCCGGGCAAACGTCTAGCCAGGCACGCGCGGGGGACGCGACCGTTGCCCGCGGCACCGAAGCCGTGAACGCGATCAAACGTCAGGTCGACGCCATCGTGAGCCACATGCTGGAGCTCGGAAAGAAGTCGCAACAAATCGGCGCCGTGCTCGAAATCGTGTCCGAATTAGCGGAGCAGACCAATATTCTGGCCATCAACGCCACCATCGAGGCCGCGGGTGCGGGCGACGCTGGGCGCCGGTTTGGCGTCGTGGCCGATGAAATTCGAAAGCTAGCCGATCGGGTCGGCGGCTCGACCAAGGAAATTCGCGCGCTGATCGACGACGTGCGCGCCGCGGTCAACACCACCGTCATGACGACCGAGACAGGCTCCAAGGCGGTCGAGGCGGGCTCCAATCAGTTCGCGCAGGTCGCGGCTTCGTTCGGGCAGATCAGCACGCAGGTCATCACGGCCACGGAAGCGGCTAGGGAGATCGAGCTGTCGACCAAGCAGCAGGCCACCGCCGTCGAGCAGGTGAACGTCGCCATCACCAACGTGGCGCAAGCCTCGAAGGAGAGCGAAGTCAGTACCGGGCAAACTCTGCGCACCGCCTCCGAGCTCGCGACGCTGTCGCGTGAGCTGCTGCGGCTCGTCGAGGCTCGACAAGCCAGCGGAGGACAGCGCAGTTTGGCGAGCTGAGCATGGCCGATCCGCTCAAGTACTTTCGCATCGAGGCGCACGAAATCCTCGAGCAGCTGCAGCGATACCTGCTGGAGCTGGAGCGCGCCGAGAACAGCGTGGAGAACGTGCAGCGCTTGTTGCGCCTGGCGCACACGCTCAAGGGTGCTGCGCGCGTGGTCAAGCAGCCCGAGATCGCCAACCTGTCCCATCAGCTCGAGGACGTGCTGGTGCCCCTCCGAGGCGCCCAGCGCGAAGCTCAGCCGGCAGAAAGCGAACGCCTGCTCGGCCTCGTCGACGCTATCGCTCGGCAAATTGCCGGGCTGGCGCCGGCGCCTGCGCCAGTGCCTGCCGCCGACACCGCGCGTACTGGAGCCGCGCGCAACCCGAGCCCAGCCGTGGCTGACGAGGTCGCGCGGGTCGCGGCGCTCGCGCTGTCGGATACCGACGTGCTGATGGATGGCGTGCTCGAGCTCGGCTTTCAGCTGGGCAGCGCTCGGCGCGCCTTACCTGGTATCGAGCGCAGTCAAGGCTTGGCCGAGCAGCTCAGCCAGCGCCTGGATCCACGTCGGCGGCAGGACCTTGGCCCCGACGCCGTTGCGACGCTTTGCTCGCTGGCCAGCGAGCTCCAGCTGAGCCTGGCCAAGCTGGGTCGAGACGTGGCGACCAACTTGGAGCAAGCGACGCGTGAGCTGGGGCAGGTGCGTGACGGCATCGATCGTCTGCGGCTGGTTTCGGCCGCCAGCATGTTCGGCACGCTCGAGCGCGCTGCGCGCGACGCCGCCGTGAGCCTCGGTAAGCAAGCCTCTTTCGAAACCAAAGGCGACGACGTGAAGCTCGAGGCCGAAGTCTTGACGGCGGTGCAACGGGCGCTCGTGCAAGCCGTGCGCAACGCCGTCGCGCACGGCATCGAGGCCGCCGCCGAGCGACAATCGAGCGGTAAAGCGCTGGAAGGCAGGCTGACGGTGGAGGTGTCACGCCGCGGCCAGCAGGTGCATTTCGTCTGCCGCGATGATGGGCGAGGTGTAAATTTGCTCCGGGTGCAGCACGAGGCCGAGCGGCTCGGGCGTTTGCCCGCCGGGCAGCCAGCGCCGACCCAAAGTCAGCTGCTGGCGTTGCTGCTACAGGGTGGGATCAGCACGTCTGCCACGGTCACCGAGGTCGCGGGCCGCGGCGTGGGGCTGGACTTGATTCGCGAAGCGCTTGCAGGGGTCGGCGGAACGGTAGAGCTCAGCACCTGGCCCGGTTTGGGCACCAGCGTCGAGCTACAAGTGCCGGCGTCGCTGTCGGCGCTCGACGCGCTGATCGTGGAGGCCGGCGGCGAGCTTTACGCGCTGCCACTGGCGGCGGTCGTTCACGCGGCGCGTGTCATGCCGGCCGAGCTGAACCGCACTAGCGATGGCTTGGCCTTGCGGTTCGAGGGCCAACTGGTGCCGTTCATGCCGTTGGCGCGCCTGCTGCGCAGCGTCGAGCAAGAGCGGCGCCCCGAGGCGGCTTGGTCGCTGGTCATCGTGCGAGGTGAACGCGGCCTGCTGGCGTTGGGGGTCGAGCGCCTGCTGGGTGGCGAAAGCATCGTGTGCCGTGCGTTAGCGGACTCGGTGCCGACCGATCCGACGGTCGCGGGCATCAGCTTGGACGCCGATGGCAGTCCGCGACTGCTGCTCGACCCCGAAGGCCTTCTGGCTACGGCCGAAAGCGTGCCGCTGCCGCCGCCGCGGCCCGACGCGGCGCGCCACGTGGTTTTGGTGATCGACGATTCGCTGACTACACGCATGCTCGAGCAAAGCATTTTGGAGTCGGCTGGCTACGAGGTCGAGCTTGCCACGTCGGGCGAGCAGGGCCTCGAAAAAGCGCGCGCGCGCCGCTACGATCTGTTGCTGGTCGATGTCGAGATGCCCGGCATGGACGGCTTCACCTTCATCGAGCGCGTCCGCGCCGAACCGGGTATCGCCAACACCCCGGCCGTGCTCGTTACTTCTCGGGCTTCCACCGAAGACTTGGCGCGTGGCCGGGCAGCAGGCGCTAGCGCTCACATTGCCAAAGGCGAGTTCGATCAGCTGGAGTTTCTCGAGGAAATCAGCAGGCTCATCCGATGAACGCCCGCAAGTTGAGGGTGCTGGTGGTCGAAGACTCGCTGACCGTACGCCGCCGAATTTGCGAGGCTTTGGCTTCGGATCCAGACATCGAGATCGTCGCCGAAGCCGACAATGGCCAGCGCGCCATCGAGCTATGCCAGAGCCTACGGCCCGACGTGATGACGCTCGATATGTGCCTACCCATCATGAGCGGGCTCTCGGCTACCGAGTACATCATGGCGCATTGTCCGACGCCGATCCTGATCGTCTCGGCTTCGACCAACCGCGGCGAGCTGTTCAAGACCTACGACGCGCTGGCAGCGGGGGCAGTAGACGTGCTCGACAAGCCTCGCGGCGACGCTTCGGACGACGATTGGAATCAGCGGCTGGTGGCGGCCGTGAGGCTCGTCGCCAAGATCAAGGTCATTACCCACCCGCGCGCGCGCCTGGGTTTGGGGCGCGGCTCGGTGCCAGTGCGGGCAATGCCGCGCGAGCCTGGACTGAACCCCAGCGTAACGCCGCTTTCGGTGATTGCGCTCGGGGCCTCCACGGGTGGGCCGAGCGCGCTGGTTTCCGTGCTACGCGAGCTACCCAGGGAGCCAGGGCTGTTGGTGCTGGTCGTCTTGCACATCGACGAGCCGTTCGGCTCCGCCTTCGCCGAATGGTTGAGTGAACAAACGCCGCACTCGGTCAGATTTGCCCGCGGGGCTGAGCCGCTCGAGAGCGATTCGAGCCGAACATTGATGGCACCACCTGGTCGCCATTTGGTCGCGCAAGGCGCGCGCCTAGCCTTGAGCGATGCCCCCGCGCGGCATTCGTGCCGACCGTCCATCGACTTGCTGTTCGAGTCACTTGCTTGCAGCGTTGCGTCCAGCAGCGCCGCCGCGCTGCTGACGGGCATGGGTCGCGACGGCGCCACGGGCTTGTTGGCGTTGCGCCAGGCGGGCGGCTTCACGATCGCCCAAGACGAAGAAAGCAGCGTCGTGTACGGCATGCCGCGGGAGGCCGCTTTGCTGGGCGCTGCCAGTCGCGTGCTGCCCTTGTCCGAGATTGGCCGGTGTCTGGCGGACGCGGTCAAGGCGCGCGCGAGAGCGTCATGACTGGCAAGACTTTGATCGTGGACGACAGCCTGACGGTGCGCATGCACCTCGCGGAGGCTTTTCGAGCGGCTGGGCTCGAGACCGTGCTGGCCGCTACCGCCGCCGAGATGCGCTTGGCGCTGGCGCGCGAACCCGTGGCGTTAGTCGTGCTCGACGTCGTGCTGCCCGACGCCGACGGGCTGGAGCTACTCAAAGAGATCAAGCTCGGCAGCGCGTCGCCGCAGCCCGCGGTGCTGCTGCTTTCGACGGAGAGCCAGGTCCGCGACCGTATCCGCGGGTTGCAGACCGGCGCGGACGACTACGTCGGCAAGCCCTACGACACCGACTACGTCATCGCGAGGGCGCGAGCGTTGCTGGCCGAGCGCGCCGGCGCCGTTCCCGAAACGACGTCGTCCACGATCCTGATCGTCGACGACAGCGCCACCTTCCGCGAGGAGCTGAAGCGCGCGCTCGAGGCGGAGTCCTACGTCGTGGTCACGGCCACCACTGGGGAAGAAGGCTTGAAGGTGGCGGCCGGCTTGCGCCCGACTGCCATTCTGGTCGACAGCGTCATGCCCGGCATCGACGGCGCCACGCTGATCCGCCGCATACGACTGGACGCGGCGCTGCGCCGAACACCGTGCGTGCTGCTGACGGCCTCGGAGGGGGCTGGCGCCGAGCTGAAGGCGCTCGATGCTGGTGCCGATGCGTTCGTGCGCAAGGAAGACTTGGAGCTGATTCTGGCGCGCGTGAGCGCGGTCCTGCGCGGCGCGGCCAACGAGCGCACGCAAGCCCCAAGCCTGCCTGACCCGAAGCGCCTTTTGGCTGTGGACGACAGCCCTACCTACTTGAACGAGCTCTCTGGGGTGCTCCGCGAAGAGGGCTACGAGGTCGTCGCGGCGCGCTCGGGGGAGGAGGCGCTGGAGTGGCTGGCGGCGCAGCCCGTCGACTGCATCTTGCTCGACCTATTCATGCCGGGGCTGAACGGCATCGAAACCTGTCGGCGCATCAAGTCGTCAGCCATTTTTCGCGACATCCCGCTGATCATGCTGACCGCGCACGAGGACCGCGTGACGATGATCGAAGGCTTGAGCACGGGCGCCGACGACTTCATCGCCAAGTCCAGTGAGTTCGAGGTGCTGCTCGCCCGCGTTCGCGCCCAGCTCCGCCGCAAGCAATTCGAGGACGAGCATCGGCAAATTCGCGAGCAGCTGCTGCGCTCGGAGCTCGAGGCGGCCGAAGCGCGCGCGGTTCGCAAGCTGGCCGAAGCGCGCGCCGGCATGGTCGAAGCCCTGGAGCAAAAGAACTCGGAGCTGTCGAACGCCTACGCCGAGCTCAAGCACGCGCAGTCTCGGCTCGTGCAAGCCGCAAAGCTCGCGTCGCTGGGAGAGCTCGTGGCGGGCGTTGCCCACGAAATCAACAATCCGTTGGCCTTCGTGATTAGCCACCTGGGCACCGCCAGCAAGAGCGTCGCGCAGCTGGAGCCAGCCTCCTCGGACACCGACCGGCGCAACCATTGGCAACGCGCGCTCAATCGCATGGAAGAGATGGGGCACGGCCTCGATCGCATCCGCGAGCTGGTGCTCAAGCTGCGGACGTTTTCGCGATTGGACGAGGGCGAGCGCAAAATCGTCGACGTGCAAGAGTGCGTAGATTCGGTGCTGACCATCTTGGGCCACCGCTTGCGTGACCGCATCGACGTGGAAACGCGTTTTGCCGAGCCAGCGCGGTTGGATTGCTTTCCCAGTTTACTGAATCAGGCCCTGATGAACCTCGTCGCCAACGCCATCGACGCGATCGAGGACCGCGGGCAAATCGTCATCGAAGGCGGAGGCCACGGAGCGCTCTATTTGCTTACGGTCGGCGACAGCGGCAGCGGTATCCCCGAAGCCCTGCGCGAGCGCATTTTCGATCCCTTCTTCACCACGAAGGAGGTGGGCAAGGGCACCGGGTTGGGGCTCTCCATCACCTACTCCATCGTCAAGAAGCACGGCGGAACGCTAGAGCTGCGTGAACGTGAAGGCGGCGGCACCCTGGCCGAGCTGGCGCTACCGATCGCTGGGCCTCCCTCTGGCTGAGCTCGCGGCGGACCGCGGGTAAGCTTTAGTGACGCCTAAGCAACCGGGGGGGGGATGGCCACCTAGGCGTCGGGGGAACCCTATCACGCGATTGGGTCCGGCTGGACAAGTCTCTAACCTAGCGCTACCCAATCAGCCTATTAACCCGCTAGAAATTGGGTCAAACCATGTTGACAGCACTTTTTGGCGGCATTTTGATCGGCTTGAGCGCTTCGGTCGCGCACGCGCTGGACCGCCAGGTGCTGGGGGTCAGCGGGATCTTGGGTGCCTTTTCCGGGGTCCGACGCGCCCGCTCGGTTTCGGGCTGTGGTTCGTGTTGGGGCTGGTGCTCGGCGGCTTGCTCATCGGGCAGCTGGCGCCCCCTACTGCCCGGGCCCGGCCGTCGTCTCGCTGGGCCTTGGTGTGCGTGAAGGCAGCGTTTTCCTGGCAGCCATGTTGGGCGGCATGGGGCTGTTTCAACTGCTGGCGTCGCGCAGCACGGCGCAGCCGGGTTCGTCCGAGTCGGCCATTCCGCTTACCTGATGGGCGGCCTTCGCAGCCGCGCTACCGGGTACAAGCCAAGTATATTGCGCAGGCGCTGAGCCACGCCCGCGTCGACGTCACCGCCGAAGCTGAGTCGCGCGCCGCCTTCGGCTTTGTGCGCGAGGATTTCGCCCTGCTTCACAGTGCGCACGGCCGCCGCGAAGTCGTTCAGCAGCCCGGCGGGCACGTAGCCGCGCGTCACCGTTGGCTTGCCGCCGCTGATTTCGATGCGGAACAGCAATTGGGCCCGTACCCAAAGCCAATAGCCGAGCAGCAGGAGAGCCGCGATGACGACCGGGATCAGCACGCTTGCCTCAGGCTTTGACGGAGACTTCGCTGCGGCTGGTGTAAAGGTCCCAGAACTTTTCGGCGACTGTCGCACCTGCCAGCGTGCCGCTACCCGTATCAAAGGCGCTGCCAATGACGGTGCCGGTGACGATGACCTCGCCGACGTAGACGTCGTCGGCCTTCAGCTTGGCGGCCAGCATGCCCACGACTTTGTGCTTGGCAGCGTTGCCAACGGCCAGCCCCATGAGGTTGCGCTTGCCCGCGACGTCGTCGATTTTGGGATCGTCGAAGAGCAAGCCGCCGTTGGTGACTAACACGGCGCCCTTGGC
>JAYUYU010000593.1:0-4729 GCA_043752365.1 Myxococcales bacterium
TCGGCGTGGCGGTGCCGGGTAAGCCCGTGTGGCGCCCCACATCGAACGAGATGGCGACGCGCCTGTCGTACCTGCTGTGGGGCTCCTTGCCCGACGCGCGCCTGCTTGGCGTAGCGGCGCAAAATCTGCTCGAAACGCCCGACCAAGTCGCGGCGCAGGCCGAGCTGATGCTGCAAGACCCGCGCGCGCGCGAGGTGCTGCGGCACTTCACCAACACTCTTTACGGGATTGGCGGGCTCGACGGCTTGGAGCGCACCGCCGAAGCCTTCCCCACCTTCAACACCGAGCTCGGGCCGTTGTTTCGCCAAGAAACCGAGCGTTTCATCGAAGACGTGGTGTGGAACGGCGCCGGTGACTTTGCCACGCTGTTCAACGCACCCTACACGTTCGTGAACGGCCCGCTGGCGGCGTTTTACGGCTTGCCGGGCGTCACTGGCGACGCTTTTCAACGCGTTGAACGCGACCCGGCGCGGCGCCTGGGCTTGCTGACACACGCCAGCGTGCTCGCCTCGACCACCCCCGGCAGCCGCAACAATCCGGTAGTGCGCGGTAAGTTCGTCTTCGAAGAGGTGCTGTGCGGCCACGTGCCCAGCCCGCCGGTGGGGCTCAACGTCAAGGAGCCGCCCGCCGATCCGACGCGCACCACGCGCGAGCGCTTCTCGGCCCATCGCGAGCAGGAGCCCTGCAAAAGCTGCCACGTCATGCTCGATCCGATCGGCTACGGGCTCGAGAACTTCGACGGTGTTGGGCTGTGGCGCGACACCGAGATTGGCAAGCCCATCGACGCGAGCGGCGAGCTGCCACAAGGTGTCGACGCCGCGGGCCCGTTCGTCGGCCCCGCCGAGCTCGCCAAGAAGATTGCGAGCAGTCAGGACGCGCGCAATTGCTTCGCGGACAAATGGCTGAGCTTCGCCTACGGCCGCGTGCCGGGCGACCAAGACGCCTGCAGCAAGCATCAACTGGAAACGGCTTTTCGCGAAGCCAACGGTAACGTGAAAGCCCTCTTGCTGGCTGCCGCTCGAACCGACGCCTTTCTCTACCTGCCCGCTCCCTCGCCCTAGGCCAATCCATGATCACCTCGAAGAACCGACTGACCCGCCGCACCGTGCTCCGAGGCGCAGGACAAGTAGCAATCGCACTGCCGTTCTTGGAGGCCATGCTGCGGCCCCTCGAAACTCACGCGCAAGCCGGGGGGGCCCCCAAGCGCTTCGTGGTTTTCTATTCGCCCGGTGGCACTTTGCTCGACAAGTGGCGCCCGACGGGTACTGAGACGGATTTCACGCTCAGCGACATGCTGGCGCCGCTCGTGCCGCATCAAAAGCAACTGCTGTTTTTGGACGGCTTGAACCTGTCGGTCACCGAGCAAGGGGTAGGGCATCCGCACAGCCGCGGCATGGCGGGCCTGCTCACCGGCACCGAGCTGTTGCCCGGTACGTTCGTCACGGGTGGCGGTGCCGCCAGCTTTGCCAACGGTCCCTCGGTCGATCAAGTCATTGGCGAGCGCATCGGCTCGGGGCTCAAGTTTCGCTCGCTCGAGTTTTCGACGGCTTGGGCAATTTCGGGGCGCTCATTGATGGATGGCGCGGTGGCTGAGACCTCCAACGCGTCGAACCAGCTCACGTTTGCGGGCGCGAACAAGCCCTTGCCCCCGATGATCAACCCGCAGGTCGCCTTCAATCGAGTCTTCGGCGAGCTGGGCACCCAAGACGCAGCGGCCGTTTTGGAAAAGCAGAAAGCGGTTTCGATTTTGGACGCCGTGAGGGGTCAGTTCAGCCAAGTTGCCGCGCAACTGGGAGCGGCCGATCGCGCCAAGCTCGAAGAGCACCAAGAGCTGATTCGGCAAATGGAAGTGAGCTTGAGCGCCGGCACCTCGGGCGAAAGCTGCACGTTACCGGGAGCACCCAGCGACACGGACACCAGCGTCCCGACCAAAGGCAAGACCATGACTGATTTGCTCGTTACCTCGTTGGCCTGCGATCTCACGCGCGTCGGCACCATGCAGTGGGCCGACAGCGAATCGAAGTTTCCACTCAACTTCGGCCCGCTAGCGCTGCCGGATCACCACCACGGCTACCAGCACGACAGCGCCTACGACCCCAACGCGCTGTTCAAAATCTACAACTGGTTCGGCTCCAACTTCGCCTACTTGCTCGAGCGCTTGTCAGCCGTCAAAGAGGGCGACGGCACGTTGCTCGACAACACGGTCGTGCTTTGGGTAAGCGAAATTCAGGATCCGCCAACCCACGCGCAAAACAACATGCCGTTCGTGATGGCTGGCGGTAAAAACGCCGGCATAAAAACCGGGCGTTGGCTCAAGGTCGCGTCGCAGCCACACAACAACCTGTTGGTTTCGTTGCTCAACGTGTTTGGCGGCACCGACACCCAATTTGGACGTACCGAGTACAACAGCGGTGCGCTTGCGGGGCTCACATGAAGGCGCGCTTCACGCCTTCGGCGGTTTTGACTGGGCTCTGCTTGGTCCTGGGTTGTGGCGCCGAACCGGCCGGCCCTGCTGCCGCTAGTGGCGGCACTGGCGGCGCGCTGGGTTCACCTGGCGCGTCGGGCCAAACTGCCGCCGGCAGTGCGGCGGTAGCAACGGGCGGCGCTGCAGGTGCGAACAGCCCCATGGCAGGCAGCGGCGGCACGCTGAGCGCGACCGGTGGCGGCGGGCTCGGTAGCGGCGGCGCGGGTGCAGGTACGGCTGGCGTTGCAGGCTCGACCGGCGGTAGTGGCGGCGGCGCGAGCGACGGCTGGGTGAAAATCTTCAACGGCCAAGACTTGACCGGCTGGTCGCCGCTGATTCACAAGTCCGCCTACAAGGAGGACCAGTACAACACCTTCCGCGTCGACGCGGCCAACAAGGTGCTCAAGGTAACGTACGAGGACTACCCGGGCGGCAGCTTCGACGACCGCTGCGGCCTCTTGTACTACGACAAGTGGCTTACCAACTACCGCGTGCGCGTGACGTATCGGTTCCTCGAACCACAAGCCAAGAACCCCGTCGGCTGGGGTAAAAACAACTCGGGCTTGATGATTTTCGGCATCGACCCAGCCCAGGTCACGGGCGATCCACTCTTCCCTCCGCTGATCGAAATTCAGCTGCTGGGCGCTGACAGCTCGGGCGGTTCGACGACGCCTAATGTGTGTGTACCGGGTGGCATGACCATGACCCAGAGCACGGCGGAGTGTGGCAACAACAAAACCGGCGTCGCTCCGCCGCCCGCCGCCGAGTGGCAAACCGTCGAAGCCGAGGTGCACGTCAACGGTGACACCAAGGTCTTCCAATACCCGAACAAGACCACGCCTGTCGTGACCATGAGCGGCCCCGTCTACCAAGGCAAACCCGTCACCGGCGGTTACCTCTCGCTGCAATCCGAAAGCCAACCGCTCGAGTTCAAAGACATCGAGTTGATGGAGCTGCCGTAGCCAGCAACGTGCCAGTCGACGTGGGCAACTCGCTGCGAGGCCCACGGGCAATCGATCGAGGAGGGTGAGAGGAGCGAACGCATTTCTTGTTCGGGAGACCGAACAAGAAATGTCGCCCTTGGAGCAAGCGGATTGAGCTGCCCGCGGCCTGCCAGTTGCGTCGAGGCGGCCAGTGGACTCGCGGGAAGTGACTTCGAGGTCGAAGTGACTTTTGCGAACGGAGAAGGGCAATCCCTTTCGGGTTGAACCTTGAGGCCACGTTACCCCCCCCAAGAAAGCTTCCCGCCTTCCCGCCCTCCGCTGAGATCAGCCGTTTCCCCTACTCCCTGTTGATTCCATCTCGAGCTCCCCGGCTTGGCCGAGGGCCGCTACGTGAGCTTCTGCGATTCGAGCTGCGATTTGGCAGCCCGATGCGATGGACGTTCAGAGGTTTAGTGGCCGATGGCCCAGCCGAGGCCGAGCAGGATGTGTTGCTGGCCGATGGTGGCGTTCGTATAGTCGGCGTCTTCCTTGGCGAAGTTCGTGTAGAAGACGCGGCCCTTACCGGGCGTGCGGTACCACGAGACGGCGGTGTCTTTCATGTCGCCGCCCGACCACTTGCACTTCACCAACACCTTGGAGTCTTCCGCCAAGTAGTCGGCGTTGTCGATGTTGCCGGTGTAGTCGAAGGTTGCGGGCAACATTTGCGTCGTCACGTGCGCTTCCTCGGTGGTGCGACACGCGCTCTTGCCTTCGAAGAACCCGCCCCCGCCGCGCCCGCCAATCACGCCGTTGTAAAGGTTCGGTGGCTCGGCGGCTTGGAAGGTGACGGTCGCGCAGTGCGTGCCGAATAGGCCGCCACCGTTTTCGACGAAGGCTTTCAAAGCCGCCGTTTGCGCTGCGCCCGTATTGCCGACGCCAAACGGCTCAAAGCAGGTGTTGATCATGCCGACGCCGCCAAAGCGCGCCAAATTGGCCGTGCTGAGGTCGTCGGGGCTCACGCTGTCTTCGACCTCGTAGCCCCAAGTCTGGAGCTGGGCTTTGAGGAGCGTGATTTGAGCCGGCACCGAATCGATGACCAGCGTGGTGAAGTGATACAAAAGTACCCGCTTGGGTAGCGCCGTGCCACCCGCGCCGCCTAGGCCGCCCGCGTTGCTGCCAGCGCCGCCCAGCGCGGCACCGCCCGTGCCAGCGCCGCCACTCGCACTGCCGCTGGCGCTTTGCCCGCCGCTGCCAGCGGTGATCGCAGCGCTGCCACTGCTGCCAGCCGAGCTCGTGCCGCCCGTTCCGGCGCTCGTGCTGGTCATGCCAGCTGCGCCGGCCA
>JAYUYU010000594.1:0-4723 GCA_043752365.1 Myxococcales bacterium
TTGCCGCCAATGGCCCACGGGCAACCCACGTCGTGCGGCTCGCACGTGACGGAGTTGTTGCGACCTTTCCGGTGGGTGACGCCAATGGGGTGGATGGGCGGCAAGTAAATGACGTCGAAGCCCATGGCCGCGATCTCGGGCAAGCGCGCGGCCGTGTCGGCGAAAGTGCCGTGCTTTCCAGGCACTTTGCCCTGCGAGCGCGGGAACAGCTCGTACCAGGCGCTGAAGCCCGCCTCGGCCCGATCGACGATCAGCGGCAGGGGCCGCAGGCGCGTCGCGTCGCCCGGAATCAGCGGCACACGCACGGTCTCGAGCACGTCATCGGCAAAGGCGACGCGCAGACGTTCTTCGAGGCTGAGCTCAGCGTCGGCCAGCTGTTGTGCGGCTTTCTTGATGCGACCGCTGGCGTCCCCCTTCAGAAAGCGTGAAAGCTTGAGCAGAATCTCTGCGCCCTCGAGCAGCTCGGAGCGCACGTCCTGACCGGCGTTCAGGCGCTTGCCTAAATCACTGCGGAAGGTGCCGTAGCGGTCGGGCCAAGCCTCGACCGTGTACTCCCAACGACCGAGCCGGTCGGCCTTGAACGAGCCGAACCAGCGGTCGACATCGAAATGGTAGGTGAGGGGCGCGGTACGAAACTCGCTCGACCCGACCGGCCGATACAAGATGTGCGCGGCGATCAGGTCGTGACCATCTTTGAAGATGTTCACGCCGACGTCGACTACCTTGCCTAGCAGGCGTTTGACAGGGTAGCGGCCCCCATCCAGCTGGGGCGTGAGGTTCTCGATGACGAGGCGGGGGAGCTCTTCTGCGGCCGTGTCCATGCGATTTTTCGAGGTAGCTCAGGCACTTACCACCTTCGGAGCTGGACTTCACCGCGGACTTTGCAGGGCCCCAGGTTTCCGAAAGGTTGCAGGTAAAACCGAATGTGGTCGCATATCCGACGCGCCTCCCGGCCGCGTGTCGGCCAGAGCGCGGCGGTCAGGGAACGCGCAGCGTGATCTGGAAATTTGCGCCGTTGGCCCTCGTGGCGGCAAAACCCATTTTGTAAAAGACGGCCAACAAGCAGCTGCCCAGCGGGGTACCGCCCAGGTCTCCGCCGACGGCTTTGCTGTACGCAACGCTGCCGGAAGCATCGACGCCCACCTTCAGCGACAACACGCCGTGTTGGTTGTTTTTCGGATCCGCAAGGCAAGCCTGCAAGCGATCCATGCGGCGCGCGACGCCACCCCGCGCGTCGGCCTCGAGCAGCCCGCGCGCCGTGATGGCGTCGACTTGAATTGTGCCAGGCTCACCTGCGAGCGGTGCCGCGGGTGCGAGCCCTGCGCTAGCCGTTGCGCTGGCAACGGCGCTTGCCAAAGGCGCAGCGCTTTCGGCAACTACCGGAGCCACTGCCCACGAAGCCGAGGGCGCTGCAGGTTTGGACTCAACGGCGCTGGGGCGCGCAGGTACGCCGGTGGCAGCAGTGGCCGCTACCGCCACGCGCACTCGCGCGGCGCCTGCGGTCAAGAAGGCCCCGACCAACAGCGCGGCGCTCACCAGCGCCAGCACCCACGCGCGAGCGCCGAGCGAACGCAAACCCACGCCCGCATAACGAGTGCGCTGCGCGAATACGCCGAGCGTGGCAGCCACGAGCGCGAACATCAACGCCCAGCCCAAGCGAGCCTGCGCGAGCGAGCCGGAGCTCAAGTCGAAGCTGGCAACGCCCACCGCCGCCATGCCGAAAAATGTGCCCGTCACGATGCCAGCACAGCGGCGCACCACCCGCGGCCCGTCCTTGTCTGCAAGGGCAGCTTCGACTTTGGCGGCTCCTACCGCCAGCGCCAGCACGCTCGCGCCACCGAACAGCAGCGGTAGCAGCAGCTCGCCGCGCAGCTCAGCCGGCGAGCGCCCGTAGACGATAGCCTGACCCAACAGTCCAATCGCGGTCGCGCCAACTACGCGGGGCGTGCTGCGCAGCTGCGAGCTTTCGGAGAGGCCTGCAAGCGTCCAAACCCCCGCCAAGCTTGCAGCCGCGCCCGCGCACAGAAGCAGCGTCGAAGGTGTGCTCATGACTTTGGGAACCCGACCTCAACCTCGCCGCGGTGCAAGCGGCCGAAACCTCGGGGACGCTAACACGCCTCCCCAGACAGCCGAAACAGCTCGTAGGTCGCGGCGATCAGCTGAAGCGCTTTCGCGTGTATTCCGTCATCGGGCCGGGCGGCACGCTGCTCTTCCGAGGCTCGAAACGTCCGCGCCAGCTGCCACCCCGAAGCCTGCGTTTGCCGCGAACCTTGTCGTCGTCCATGGCGTAGGTTTCGGCTTGGCTACCGTCAGCGAGCTTGACCGTGATGCGGCGAAAGAGCGCAGGGCATTGGTGGTGAACGTCCAGCTTGAAGCGCAGCTCGCGGCTGACCGCGTACAGCTCGCCCTGAACCTCGACCTGGCCACCCACCAGCAGCACCGGGTAGAAGTTGAGGTCGACGAGCGTATGTTCCGGAGCCGTGCGAGCTTCGCCCAAAAGCTGGGCGCCCTCCAACAGGCAGTGCTCCCTCTCACCTTGGAGGAGGAGGCCATACACGAAGAGGCGGACGGTTTCGTCGGGCTCCATGGCCCGAAAATCCGCCAGCCTGGGGAACTTCGCAAGCTCGCTATTGTCTAGGCTGGTTCTTGCGCGATAATCGGAGGCTGGATGCGGCTGGGTAAAGACGTCCTCGAGGCTGACTTGTACGGGGAGCTGGGCCTGCTGCCCGACGCCACGGAGTCCGAGATCCGCGTCGCCTACCGGCAACGTGTGCGGGCCAGCCACCCGGACCTGAACCAAGAAGATCCGGACGCCGCGCCGCGCACGACGCGCCTGAACGTCGCCGCCAAGGTGCTGTTGGATCCGGCCCTGCGCCGCGCCTACGACCGAATGCCGCGCGGCGCGCGAGAGGGCAAGCCAGCCAGCCAAGCTCCCGCAGCACGCAAAGCGCCCTGGTTCGAGCGCCGCGAGCAAAGCCAAGACAACGAGTGGGCCCCACCGTCCGAGCCTGCCCGCGAAGCCCGCGCCGGCTACGGCAATTTTTTCGCAGAGCTGCGCAGCCGCGACGGCCAGCTCAGCCTGCAATTCCAAGAAAAGGTCGATTCGCTCAGCGTGCGCCAGCAAATCGGCGTGGCTGCGCTGCTGTTCGCGGTCGCGCTCGGCTTGATTGCCTATTCACGCCCGGCCGCGCTGAGCGACGACGCCACGTCGCCGACGGTGAATCTCGGCGTGTATCCGTAGCGGCGGCTCACATCGACGACGCCAACGCGCGCCGAGACGGCGTGTTGAGCTTTCGGAGCAATGATGCGACTTGGTTGGCGACGGTGCGCTCGGAACGGCCGCGGGATTTGGCGATGGCGCCATTCGCCAGCCGCAGCGCAGTACCGGCGTGCGAAACTATTGCTCGCGCGCGCCGGCAGCGGCTGCAAAGTCGTTGCTGCGTCCTTCGATCACGGCTCCGCTGCGGGTCATAGCCACGACTCGACCCGAGTCGGCGAAGAGGCTGGTGAACGGCGTTGTCGAGTCGACGCCTGGCGGAGTCGTGAAGGCTCGTAGCCAAGGCCGACCGGGGGCGGCTTGTTGCCAAATGGAGCCAATGGCGCCCGCCCAGGCGACGCCCGTGCTGTCGATGGCAGCGCTCCAAAAATCTACCGGGTGCGGAGCGGAGGCGTGCGCCAAATGTCCGTCGACGACGCGCAGGGCGGAGCCTTGGAGCCCGACGCAAATGGCCTGGTCCCGCGCTTGAGACGCGCACGCCACCATAGGTCCGGACGTGGCCAAGAGCGGTCCGTGCTCCCACATCAAGGGATCGTAGGTGCAGGCATAACCTTGCCCCTGGTCGTCGACGCCACACGCCAGCCAACGCGTGTCCGATATGCGAGTGATGTCAGCGACCGCCGTAACCCCTGGCAGGCTGATCGGCCGCATCCAGCGACGCCCAGCCATGCCCATGAGCACTGCCGGGCTCGCGGCGCGTAACGCAACGAAAACCGCCAGGTCGTCAGGGTCGCCCGCAGCCGCCGTGAAAACGTAGTCGGCACTGCAGTTTGGCAGCGGCTCGACCACGTCATTAACGCGATAGACCAGGGCGCGACCGCCACTGCCGGCTAACAGCCAGCTGCCCGGGGCCACGGGAACCACCGCGTTTAGCGGCGGACCGATGAGACCAGCCACGCTTCGGCACTCAGCCCAGCTTGAGCCGTTCCAGTACTCGACGCCGCGATTGGTGAGCGCCAGACAATGGCCATCGCCGTCCCAAGCCGCACGGCGCACGACGCGCTCGCCCGTAGCGACGTGGACGACATTCCAGTCGAGCTCGGCGGGAGGCCGCGCCCTGGTGGTGCTCGGAGGCGCGCTCCGTCGCGCGCTAGCCTTCAGCCCGCCGCGCAACGTGGACACGAGCCCTTGTGCCGCGAGCAGCGCCGAAGCAGGGCGCCGTGCGGGATCCCCTGCGGTGGCGAGCGCGAGCAGGCGATCGAGCTCCTCACAGGTGCTGCGCGCCGAAGCTAGCTCGGCCGAGAGTGCGACGCAGTCGGTTAGCCGTCGTCGGTCGGGGTTGGTGGCCAACATCATGGCGTGGGCCAGTGTCTTGGCTTGGAAGTAGCCTTCGCCTGTGAGCACGTAAAAGATGAGCGCTGCAAAGCTGAACACGTCCGTCCACGGGCCAATCTCGCCGTGATCGGGGAAGGATTGTTCCGGAGCTACGTAGCCAGGAGTACCGAG
>JAYUYU010000595.1:0-11504 GCA_043752365.1 Myxococcales bacterium
CAGCTTCTGCGCGGTGAGCGAGGCGTAGCTGCGCGCTCCGTCGGTGCGCCAGCTAGCGCTGGTCTGGCCCTCGGGACCCATCGAATGCACGGCCACGCCCTCGGTGATGCTGTCGCCCAAGAACTCGACCTTCAAGCGCTCGGGGCGCGGCGTGGGCACGATGCTGCCACCCACGACCGTGAAGCCGAGGAACACCGTGCTGGCTACGAGCGGCGGCGTCCAGCGAGCTTCGTTCTCGTTCATGCCCCGCACGAACAGCGTCACGCTGTGCAGCGCGACCGGCAAGCCCGACGCTAGCTCCAGCGTGCCGTTGATCGCTTTCTCGACGACTGCGCCGTCATCCACCTTGATGGACACGGTGGGCAGGTCATTCGCCGAGTTGCCGCTGGTGTCGAACTTGGCGCTAATGCCCGTACCCATGAAGCTGACCGTGATGTGGCTGCCGCTATTCACGGTGACGGCCTTGCCTGCGTGCGTGAGATCCCAACGGCCGTAGTACTGCCACTCGGACAGTTGAAGCGGAGCGCCCCCGCTGCCTCCCCAACCGCCCGAGCCGCCAGCGCCCGTGCCACCGGCATCACCGAGCCCCGCACCGCCCGCCATTCCATTGCCCACCGCTCCGGCACTGGAGCCTGCGCTGCCCGGCGTGCCACCGGCACTGGAGCCCGCGCTGCCCGCCGTCGACCCGGCCAAGCCGACGCCGGCCGACCCCGCCTGGACCGGTGACGCCTGCGGCCCGGTGGCGTTGTCCGAGCAGGCCAGGCACAAGCCGCCCAAGCAGACCACGCCACACGCAACGTCCGACCAAGACAGCAGGCTTGCCACGCAAAGCTCCTCGTTCTGGATGCCCCGACCGGCGCGCAGCCTTCCGAGTCACGACACGAAGTCGTCAACCCCGGCAAAACAGAGCAGGTTTACAGCTTAATCGTCTTCCAGTCGCCGCTCTTGAACTTCCACACCATCACGACGGTCAGCAAGACCACGTAGACCAGCGCGGCGCTCCAAATGCCGACCAAGCCATAGCCGAGCGTGATGCCCAGCAACCACGCCAGTGGGACCAGGCAGAAAAAGTGCAGTATGAGTTCCACGATCATCACGAAGCGCGTGTTGCCTGCGCCAAACAAGGCCTGGGTGAGGATCATACCCACGGCAATCAGCGGCGTGGCCAGACCCATCATGCGCAGGGGCATGAGCGCCGCGTTGAACACCGCGGGGCTCTTGGTCACCAAGTGCAAAATGGGCTCGGTCAGAATGATGCCCTCGAGCAAGCCCACGATGCCGAAAATGACCAAGCCCAGCTTGACCGATGTCCAACCGAACTCCTCGGCGTCCTTGGTTCTCCCGCTGCCGAGGCATTGACTGACCAGGGTGGCCGTCGAGGTGCCGAACGCCAGGCAGGCCGTGAATGTCAGCTTGAGCACGCCGACGATGACGGTCGTGGCGGCGCCGTTGACGGCCTCGGGCTTACCACCCGGGCAATCGGGCGCGATTAGCCCCGTTTGCATGACGCTGTCGAGTCGGCTGACGATCATGGCGAACAGCATGAAGCCGCTCATGACCGCGATGGTCGCGACAGCGCTAGGTACCGAGAGCCTCAGAATGCGAGCGAGCAGCTCGCGCGAGTAGCCCCGCAGGTCGAAAGGGCGGAAGCGCGCGCGGTAGTGGCTGAGCCCCGCCCACGCCACCATCACCAAAAGCCCAACCCACGAAGAGGCCGCGCCAGCCAGGCCCGCACCAGCCATACCCATTTTGGGCGCGCCGAATTTGCCGAAAATGAACACGATGCACAGGGCAACGTTGATCACGTTCATGACCACACTGGCGACCATGTGCACGTGCGTCTTGCCGATACCGTCGAAGAACGCCTTGAACGAAAACGTCACGGCCATCGACGTGATGCCGAGCAGCCGGTAGTTCAGGTACCCCGTCGCGACCTCCCGAACCTCGGGGGAGCGCACCAGCACGCTCAAGGCGTAGGGGATGACCAAGTAGCCGAAGCCCGTAAACAGGATGCCGGCCACGAGCGAGAACATCCACGAGTTGGCCAGCACGGCGCCCGCGTCCGGGCTGCGACCTTCGGCGAAGCGCCGGGCAGCCAACGCCTGGGTCCCAACCGAAATGGCGCTCAACGAGCCGCCGAACATCCAGAGCAACAGCAAGCAGGGCAAGAGGGCTGCCTGCGCGAACGACGAACCCGGGCAGCCCAGCCAGGCGAAGAAGATGATGTCGACTTCGTTGACCGCACTCTGCGCCAGCATGGCCAGCACCGTCGGCAACGCGAGCTTCAGAACGATGCGCGGCTTGGAACCCGAGAGCTCCAAGGGGGCGGCAGGCGAGCTAGGAGGAAGAGCCACGGACCCGGGGGTTGTAAGGACTGCCAGCCCCCGCCTGCAAGAGGGATGTTCCGAAAACGTCGTGGCCTTCGGATGACGACGCTGTCTGGAGGCCGGTCTACTGGGAGAGCGCTAGCTTTTGTCCGCGCATTTCGCCGAGCAAGGTCTTGGCGTCAGCTGACGTCGGGTCGTCTTTGATGACGCCCTCGATCAGCGCGACGGCACGTTCTTTGTGGCCGGTCGCCCGCTCCAGACGTGCTAACGACAGACGAGCTTCCGAGCTGGGGTCCAGCAAGGCCCAGCGCCGCGCGGCCTTCACGGCAGCGCCCCAAGAAGCCAATTGCTCAGCGCGACTGGCCAGCGCCTTGAAAACGGCGGCGTCGTTGGGTGTCTTTTTGGCGGCACGCTGCAGCAACCCAAGCGCGTGGATCTTGGCGCCCTTGTCCCAAAGCGCGTCGACCCTCGCCAGGACCGGGTTTTCGGCGCTGGGCGCCGCGACGGGTACGCCTTTGACTTCGAACTCTTGCTCTTCGCTGAGGTCGACCTCGGCGTTGGCGACTGGCGCGTCGGCGCTGGGTGCTTCCAACGTAGCGGGCGCGTCCTTAGCGTCGATTTCACCGTCATCGGCGTCGTTCGCGACCAGCGACGTCGCTTCAGGCTCGACCGGGGTCGGCGGCGCGGCGGGCGCGGCGACGGGTTCGGCAGGCTCGCTGCCAACCGCCACGACTTCGCGAGCGGCGGGCGCTGGCAAGCCCTGGCGTTGCAGCGCGTCGGCGCGCAGCTTCACCACTTGGGCGTAGGCCGCCTTGACCGAAGCCGTCGCCTTCTCGCCGACCGGCGTTTTGGCGACAGCAGCCCCGCCGATGCCCAGCACCAGCACCGACATGCCGGCGACCAAGCCCAGCGCGAGCCCACGGCGCCGCGCAGGCGCTTGAAAGCGCGGCTTGTCGGCCAGCACCGACGCCAGTGCGGCACACAGCTCACTCGCCGATTGCGGGCGCTTGGCAGGGTCGACGTTCAGCATTTTGCCCAGCAGCACGTCGAGCGCTTTGGGAATGCCTGCGTCGGGACGGCGCTCACTGGCCGGCACTACGCCGACCCGACGCTTCAAGTCGATGAGCTCGACCAAATTCTTGGCGACGTGCGGCTGGTAGCCGGTGATGAGCTCGTACAGCACCGCGCCCAGCGCATAAATGTCGCTGCGCGCGTCCGAAGCGCCGCCTTGGGCTTGCTCGGGCGCCATGTACTCCGGCGTACCGACCACGTGCAGCGCCTCGAAGTCCGTGCCTTGGGAGAGCACAGGCTCACCCGACAGACCGAAGTCGAACAACTTGACGACGCCCGTGCTGGTGACGAGCAGGTTACCCGGCTTGACGTCACGGTGCAGAACGCCTGCGCCGTGCGCGGCCTCGAGGGCGCGAGCCGCCTGCAGCGCGACCTGCACGGCCTCCCGGTACGGCAGCTCGCCGTCCTTGGCCAGCTTGCGCTCCAGCGACTCGCCAATCACGTACTCCATCGCGTAGTAGGGGCGACCGTCTTGGGCGACGCCGAAGTCGAACACTTTGATCAAGTTGTCGTGCGAAAGCTGGGCAATGCTGCGCGCTTCGGCGCGGAAGCGGTCGACGGCGGCTCCGCCGAGCTTCTCCGGGTCCATCAGCTTTAGCGCAACGGTGCGCGACAGGTCCAAGTGCAGCGCCTGGTAGACGACGCCCATCGAACCGCGGCCCAGCTCGCTCACCAGCTTGTAAGGCGTGCCGGCGAGGAGGGAGGGGTCGACGGCTTCGGCGGCTGGCGGCTCCGGCGACGCCGGAATCGGTAGCGGACGAGCGACGGCGGCCTTGTGCTCAGCCACCAAGCGCGCGAACTCGGAGCGCGAGCGCGCAGGCTCGGCCGGATACAGCCGCCGCATCAGGTTCGAGACGCGGCCGCGCACGCTGCGGTCTCCGTCAGCCATGCTGGGCGAGCGCTGTAGCAGCCGCCCCAAGTCGCTGACGGCCTTGGCGGCGCCGGCGTAGCGATCGTCGACCAGCGTGGCTGTAAGCTTCTGGATGATTTGGTCGAGCTCGGGAGGCGCGCCAATCAGCTGCGCGAGCGGCGTCGGGTTGCGCTTACCGGCACCGACCAGCGCCATGTGCTGCGACGAGTCACCGATCAAGAAGCGACGGCCGGCGACTAGCTCCCAGAGCATGATGCCGAACGCGTACAGGTCCGAAGGCGAGCCACCGGGCGTGTTGTTGGCGACTTCGGGAGCCACATAGCCGGGCTTGGCGAACACGATGCCGGCGACGGTGTGGCAGCGGCGGTTCTCGGCGCGCGCGGTGCCAAAGTCGATCAGCTTGAGCTCGCCGCCGTAGCTGACCATCACGTTTTGGGGGCTCAAGTCGCGGTGCACGATCTCGAGCGGGCGACCCTCGGCGTCGGTGCGCTCGTGTACGTGAGCCAGCGCGTCACCGAGCATCACGCCCAGCCCGACGGCCTCCGGCCAGGTGATGCGCACACCGAGTTGAGCGGCGCGGCTGCGCACGTCGCTCAGGTTGCGACCTTCGACGTGCTCGACCACCACGTAGGGCTTGCCCTGTTCGTCGCTGGTGGCTTCGAGAATCTGCGCGACCCCCGGGTGTTGGAGCTGGGCCTGAATACGGGCCTCGTCCAAGAAGCGAGCCAGGAAGGAGCGGTCGGTCTCGTGCTCTTTCCGGATGATCTTGACGACCACCGGACGTTCGGCGCCTTCGATGCCACCCGTGGCGGCCAGCAAAACCTCGCCCATGCCGCCGCGCGCCAGGCGCTTCAGCAGCGTGTAGCGCTCGAAGCGACGCGGGAGCGCTGGCTCCGGCTCGATGGTGACGGCTGGAGCCGTTTCGACCTCGCGCTGCGAGTTAATTTCCAGCGATTTCGTCGGGTTAGCGATCGACTCCATGGGCTGCATGTCCGGATGGTGCCTATGTGGTTTGATGTAGGCAAAGAAAACGGCGTGACGACTTTGGAGATAGTCGAGCGCAACGGCGCATTCGGCCAAGGGAATGGGGAACGGGGGCTGCCGGTTAGTCGCGCGGCCTGGTAGGCTCCGCGCCTCGCCTTGCCGCGACCCATGGGTGACCAACCGCGTTCCCTCAGCAGCTCCGGGCTGCGCCTACTCCTCCGACTACTGTCGGTGGTGGCGGCGCTGTTCGTACTCAGCCTGAGCGGGCGCGCGGCCGCCGCCACCAACTCGCCAGTCCCCATGTGCGGCGAGCACAACGAGACCATCGCGGCTCCGCCCATCTTCCGCGCGTCGGTGTCCGGCAGCCTGCGAGCCCTGCCCTGTCAGGCGCCGGATCAGCTGGGCCTCAGCCACAACGCTCCCATCGCGCCCGAGCGCGTGATCGTGCACGAGCGGCCGGAGCGCGTGTCGGCCTTCGGCGCCCTCTGCCTCACGCAAAGCGCATCGCTCCGAGTTTCCATCGCCGGCGCTAGCCGTGCGCTCGAGCGTCCTGGCTTCGGCGGCACGCCGTTTCGCCCGCCTTGCGGCTGACGCATCAGAGGGCCTCGGGCCCTTCACGCGTTCGACACCATCATCGCCTAGTCAGCGAGGCTTCGGATTCCGAAGCGCGCTGCAGCTACGTTCTCAAGCGTCTAGTCACTTACAAAAACCAATAAACGGAGAGAGTCATGAACAAAGGAACCGCGATTGTCGGGTTCTTTATCAGCTTCCTCGCGGGCATGTTCCTCATGTGGGGCATGGACAAGCGAGCAGGCGGTACGGATATCAGCGCTGATACGGCAAGCGTCGCAGGCGGCGCCATTCCGGACCAGAGCGCAGCCATTGTGCCGGTGACGTCGAAGGACCCGCAGTGGGGCAAGGCCACCGCGCCAGTTACCATCGTCGAAATCAGCGATTTCGAGTGTCCCTTTTGCAGCCGGGTCGGTCCGACCCTCAAGCAGCTGAAAGAGAAGTACGGGCCGGACAAGATCCGCATCGTTTGGAAGCACAACCCGCTGCCCTTCCACAAGAAAGCCCGCGGAGCCCACGAGGCCGCCGCAACCGTCATGGCACTAGCTGGCAGCGATGCTTTCTGGAAGTTCCACGACAGCGCCTTCGCCAACATGCAAGGGCTCAACGACGAGAACTACGAGAAGTGGGCCAAGGAAGCCGGCGTCGACGGGGCTAAATTCAAGGCCGCCTACGGCGCGAAGAAGTACGCCGCCAAGGTCGATGAAGACATGGCCGTGTCCAAGAAAGTCGGCGCAACCGGTACGCCAGCTTTCCGCATCAACGGCGTCACGTTGAGCGGCGCGCAGCCTGTCGACAAGTTCGCCGAGGTGATCGACGCGCAACTAGCCGAGGCAAAGAAGCTCGTGGCCAGCGGCACCAAGCCGGCCGACGTGTACGTCGCCTTGACCAACAAGAACCAGGCCGCGCAACCTGCTCAGCCCAATAAGCCCGCAGCCGACGCGGAAGCAGAAGACAAGAGCGTCTGGCGCGTGCTGGTCCAGGAGGACGATCCGATCCGCGGCCCCAAGGACGCTCTCGTGACCATGATCATCTTCTCGGAGTACCAGTGCCCGTTCTGCAAGCGCGTCGAAGACACGCTCAAGCAGGTGCAGGCGGCCTACCCGAACGACTTGCGCATGGTGTGGAAGGACAACCCGCTGCCGTTCCACCCGCGCGCCAAGCCGGCCGCCATCCTGGCCCGCGTGGCCTACAAGAACAAGGGCGAGAAGGCGTTTTGGGACATGCACGACGCCCTGTTCGACTCGGCGCCAAAGCTCGAAGACGACGACCTCAAGGGTCTGGCCGAAAAAGCCGGCATCAAGTGGGAAGACGTCAAGAGCGCCATCGACACCAACAAATTCGGTGAGAAGATCGACGCGACCGTCGAGCTTGCCAACGACGTGCAGGCCCGCGGCACGCCGCACTTCTTCGTCAACGGCGTTCGCCTCAGCGGCGCGCAACCGCTCGACGCCTTCAAGAAGTCGATCGACGAGCAGCTCACCAAGGCCAAGGCTTTGGTCGCCAAGGGCACGCCTAAGGCGAAGGTCTACGACGAGCTGATGAAGGACGCGAAGGGTCCGCCCCCGCCCGAGAAGAAAGAAGTCGCCGCCCCCGACGCGCAGACCCCAATCAAAGGTCCCGCCAGCGCCAAGGTGACGATCCAAATCTTCTCGGAGTTCCAGTGCCCGTTCTGCAAGCGTGTTCATCCCACGCTCGCCGAGTTGGAGAAAGAGTACGGCGGCAAGATCAAGTTCGCTTGGCGTCACCTGCCGCTGCCGTTCCACGCGGACGCCCCCCTGGCCAGCCAAGCTTCTCAGGAAGCGTTCGCGCAGAAGGGCAACACCGGCTTTTGGAAGTTCCACGATAAGCTGTTCGAGCTGCAGGGCTCGGGCGAAGACGCCATGAAGCGTCCTGCGCTCGACAAGATTGCCGAAGAACAAGGCCTGAACCTGGCCAAGTTCAAGGCAGCGCTCGACTCGAACGCGCACAAGGCCAAGGTCGACGCCGACACCAAGCTCGGCAACGACGCCGGGATCAACGGAACGCCTGCGTTCGTGATCAACGGCTACTACTTGAGCGGCGCCCAACCGGCGGCGGCGTTCAAGAAGCTCATCAACCGCGCGCTCAAGGACGCGGGCGGCTGATGGGTGGAGCGCGAGGATCCCGGGTGCTCGCTGAGGGCACCCGGGGCGTGCTCGCGCTCGTGTGTGCGCTTGGCTCGGTCGCTTGTGAACGACCGGGCCAAGCTGCTCGCTCTGGCGAGATAGACGTCACGTCACCTGGCGGCCCCCGCTGGCCAGCCATCGAGCGCGAGGCAGACGAGCCCGCGCTCACGGACGCCGACGTCGAGAAGATTGCCGTAAAGGTGCCGCGCGCAAAAGTGCCGGCCGTTTCTGCTCGAAACCCTGCCAAGGGCCCCGCCGATGCGCGGGTGACGCTGCAGGTCTTCAGTGATTTCGAGTGTTCGTTTTGCGTTCGCGTGGCGCCCACCTTGGGCGACATCGAACAGCGTTTTCACGGACGCTTACGCCTCGTTTGGCGCAACTACCCCCTACCTTCACACGACCGCGCTCGGCCGGCAGCTCGCGCCGCGCTCGAAGCCTTTGCCCAAGGTGGCAGTGAGCAGTTCTGGAAGCTGCACGACTTTTTCTATTCGCCGCAGGCTGACCTGAGCGACTCTGGTTTCGGCCGCGCCGGAAGTAAGCTCCAGCTGGACCCTGCGCGCCTGCAGCAAGCCGCGCGCAGCAGGCAGTACGACGCGCAAATCGACGCGGACATGGCCGCCGGTGACGCCGCCGGCATCGAAGGCACGCCCGCCGTCTTCATCAACGACTACTACCTCATGGGTGCATACCCGGAGTCCGCGTACGCCATCGTCGTCGAACGAGCGCTACGCGAAGCTTCCGGCGGCTAGTGCGCTCCTCAGGCTTGCTTGGCGAGCCAGGTCGCTACTTGGCGAGCGAAATCGCTGAGGTCCGAAAGACCGTCGGTGGCTGCAGCAAACACGGACGTCGGATCGACGCGACCGTAACCGTGTGCGACGACATTTCTGAGACCGACTGCCCGCCGCAGCCGCTCGGCAGTACTTGCTTCGAGCACGCCGTGCTCCTCGAGCCGAGTGAACCCTTCGGCCAACGACTTGGCCGGCAACCAACGTTCATCGGTCGTGAGGTGAGCGGCGATGTCGGCACAAAGCTGCACTGCGAGCATCAGGTTGAACGACACGATGTCGAGCGCGTCGGGGTCGGCGGCCAACGCCTCGCCGGAAAGCGGACACTTCGCGCGGACGCGCGCAACCCGCTCAGCAAGCTCAGCAAGCTTCGCGGCGACCAAATCTTTCTTGACCAACTAGAGCCCTTGTTCCTGAACCCGCTTCAGCCAAGCGTCGCGTTGACGCGCGTACCACGGCCTGTCGAGTTCCAAGTCAGCGAGCACACGCGCGCGCCACGACGCGGCCGCGCCAGCATGCCCCTCGTGCAGCACGACAGCGTCGTCGATCAGCGCCTCCAACAAGGGGATCGAAGCTTCATGCAGACGGATGACCTGAACGTCTCGTCCCGTCGAACGCGCGATGGCTGCGGCAAGCTCCAGTGGATTGACGGACGCTCCAGACACGGCCACGTCGATATCCGAATCTGGCCGTTGCTCGCCACGCGCAAACGAACCGAATAGCAGGGCCAAGTCGATGCTTGGGAACGCCGAGAGCACGCGGCCGACCAGCTCGACCTCGGGGGCGTATTGCGGATTGGGCGCCACGTTGGCAACGGTAACACGCGCAAGAGCTACCCTGATAGGTGGCTAGCTAACCGCATCCGGAGGCTGAGGCTGGGTGAGGCCCAGCTTTAGGCTGCCCAGCTGGGCAGCCCAACAGGAACTGCGGCCTACCCTGAACTCGGAGTTGCGCGTCACCGCTTGCGCGTGCGAACGGCGGCGATGGTGTCGTCGAGCTCGTTGGAGGCGCGCAAGCAGGGGTAGCAGTCGTCCTTTTTGCGGGCGCCGCAGCCGGTTTTGTCTTGCAGCGGCACGAGCTCGAACAGCGCGCGTTCGTCGGAATTTTTCTTCAGGTCGCCGAGCAGCGCTTTCTTTTCGTCGCAGCCGGCCGAGTAGCGCAGCTTGACGATGGCGCGCAGGCTGGGCGCGGCCACCTTGTCGAAAGACGGTGATTGCAAGAACGTCTCGGCGCGCGTCTGCACCCACGGGCGAACGTTCGACGTCGTTACCAAGTCGTAAGCAATGTCGGCGCCACGCGAGCCCATGGCGCCTTCCAGCAAGGCAAACGCGGCGTCGCTGCTCACCTTCACCTGGGCGGTTTGGAACACCAACGAGGCGACCTGCGCGTTGTTCTGAAAGGTCGCGTCGATGGTCAGCGCGCGACCGACGGCAGCCACCGCGCCGGGCCAGTTTTTCTTGGCTGCCAGGTCCCGCGCCAGCTCGACCGGAATGTTCGGATCCCTCGGGTACTTTTCCAGCAAGGCGTCGAAGGCCGTTTGGCCACCGGCCTTGGCGTCGTTCAGCTCGTCGGGGCGCGCGAAGGGACCTTCTTTGGCGGGCTTGCGCGGTTCTGCAGGTGCATCGCCGGAAGGTACGCCCGTGGCGCTGGTGCTGGCCACGGGTGTGCTGGGACCCGAAAACACCGCAACAACGGCGCCCAAAAGGCCAACCACGATCACGAGCGCCAACGCGCCCGCAACCCCGAACAACGCCCGCGTGGGCACGGTTTTCACGGCACCCAGCAGGCCGGCGGGCAACTTCGCGCGCAGCTCGGCGAGCTTTGCGTCCAAGCTGCCCGGCGCCGGCTCTGTTGCTAGGCTGCCGAGCGGTGACTCGAGGTCGGGCAAAGAACCCGGCACCAGCGGCAGGGGAGTGGGCGCCGCTTTCGGCTTCGACGAAACCGTGATCGCGTCGCGCAGCGTCTGCTTCTCTTCGGGCGGCGGAAAGGTAGAGGGCGAGCCCTCGGGCAGCGTGAAGCGATAGATGCCGTGGCCCGGAATTGGCGCCAACAGGCGGTTGATCACGTCCACTACTTCAACCGCCGACTGATAACGCGCCGAGCTTTCACGCTGCAACAGCTTCATCGCCACCGCCTCGACCGCGGGCGGCACCACGATACCGGGCGCGCGGTCGCTGATGTTGGGCGGTGACTTGGACAGCTGCTGACCCAAAATGCCGACCTGGCTTTGGCTCGAAAACGGCCGCGAGCCAGAGAGCATTTCGTACAAGATCACCCCGAGCGCGTAGAGGTCGGCGCGACCGTCGACCGTTTGGCCCAGCGCCTGCTCGGGTGCCATGTAGTCGGGCGTCCCGAACACCATCCCGCCCTGGGTCAGCGCCGCCATCGACAGCGCCTGCTCGCCTGCGCCCTCCATCACCTTGGCGAGGCCGAAGTCGAGGACCTTGGCGTGATCGGGATCGTGGCCGCGTCGCACCAGCATGATGTTGTCGGGCTTGAGATCGCGGTGGATGAGCCCGACCCGATGCGCCGCGGCCAGCGCGTCGCAGACCTGGCGCGCGATCCGGACCGCGCGCCGCGGCGCCATCGCGCCGTCGTCGGTCAGCTCCTCGCCGACGGTGCGGCCCTCGAGCAGCTCGAGCACCATGTACAGGAGCCCGGCCTCGGTGATCGCGAAGTCGAGGACCTTGACCGCGTGCTCGCTGTCGACCTTGAGCGTGCCGCGGGCCTCGCGCACGAACCGCGTCGC
>JAYUYU010000596.1:0-4703 GCA_043752365.1 Myxococcales bacterium
TTTCTCAAGACTGCGCTCAATGACGAGTTTTACTCCGAGGGCATCAACTACGGCGACATCGATCGCGACGGCAAGCTCGACGTGGTTGCCGGGCCCTACTGGTATGCGGGCCCGGACTACGCCGAAAAGCGCGCCTTCAGAGAGCCGCGAGCGACCCCGTTCGATGCCTCGGGTGATTCGGACTGCTACACGATTTTCATTCACGATTTCAACGGAGACGCGTGGCTAGACGTTCTGTCGTTTCGGCTGCCTGGCGGGGCGGAGGCTGTCTGGTACGAGAATCCAAAAGGCGCGAGTAGCCTCTGGGCCGAGCACGTCGCGTACAGCGCCGTCGACAACGAATCGGCAACCTTCGCCGACATCGACGCAGACGGTAAGCCCGAGCTCGTCACGCAGTCGAACGGCTACGGAGGCTGGGCGCAGCCGGATTGGAGCCAACCGCAGCAGCCTTGGGCCTTTCGAAACGTGACTGCCCAGGGCAGCTGGGGCCGCTACACCCACGGCATGGGGGTGGGTGACGTCAACGCAGATGGCCGCGCGGATTTGATTTTCGCCGAGGGTTGGTGGGAGCAGCCGGCAAGCTCATCGGCATCGCCCTGGGTTTCGCACAGCGCTGCCTTTTGGGGTCAGCAGGCGGCCGGCGAAGGCTACGGGGGCGCTCAGATGTTCGCCGATGACGTGGACGGTGATGGCGATAGCGACATCGTCACCAGCCTGCAAGCTCACGGCTGGGGCCTAGCCTGGTTCGAGCAGACGGGTGCAGGTTTCGTGCAGCACTTGCTGATGAACACCCGCGACGAGGAAGCGCAATATGGCGCGGCTTTTGCGCAGCTCCACGCGCTCGCTCTGGCTGACCTCGACGGCGATGGCGACAACGACATCGTCACCGGCAAGCGCAAGGGCGCCCACGGCAACGGCCTGGGTGCGGAATTGGATGCACCTG
The DNA here is from genome assembly GCA_043752365.1 of Myxococcales bacterium. Lineage (GTDB taxonomy): Bacteria > Myxococcota_A > Polyangia > Polyangiales > Polyangiaceae > PMG-095. The sequence continues at coordinate 944 of JAYUYU010000596.1, forward strand.
CTGTGCTGTATTGGTTCGAACTGATCCGAGAGCCCGGGCGGCCGCCGCGCTACGAGCCGCAGCTGATCGACTCCGAGGTCGGCATCGGTACACAGGTGGTCGTGGCCGACGTCAACGAAGACGGCCTGCCCGACCTACTCACGGCAGCTCGTGCCGGCGCCTACCTCTTCTTGGGTCAATAGCTCGCCGGCGGGCCTAGCTGCGCGCCTCGGACATCGACGGCGGTTGAGAGCGGGGGGCCTAACTTTAGGCCGCCCAACACAGCGCCGCTGGTCGAGCGTCCCGCTTCACCTGACAGCTGGCCGCCGCCCGCCAGCGATTGGCCAGGCGCCACAACCACGAGCAACGGAGATTCATCGCCGGCACGCTGTTCGCTAGTGCGCGCCCGTGGGGAACGCCGCACACGCCACGGCGCTGCACGACAACCGAGACTCGATCATTGCTCTCGATGAGATCCGCCGCTACCCGGAAGGTGGCGGCGTCACTTTGACGTTGGCGCACGAGGTGGCGCATGGCTTGGGTCTCGATCACGACGTTGCCGGCGCTTGTGGGAATGCTGCTACTGGCAACCTGATGACCGGTCAGCGCCAACTCAATCCGTTCGACCGCTCCCGCTTCGCGGTCGGGGTGCAGTACGACTTTTGACGCCAAGGGTGCTACTCTCGGTGTTGGGTCGGTCGACCTGGGGACACTGATGAAGCACTTGAAAGCCAGCTGGCCGCCGCTCTGCATCCTGCTTTTGGTCCTACCGAGCGCGTGCGGCGGTCGCGTCGGGTCCCAGTCAGCGGGGCAGGCCGGGCAGGCGGGGCGGGGCGGACAGGGTAGCGCCGGGGGACCGAGCGACCCGCCTTGTTGCGATCCCCCAATCGTCACGTGCTTCGGTGCCGGCACCCTAGTCGATACGCCGGCGGGGCCGCGAGCGATCGAACAGATTGAGGTCGGTGAGCAGGTCCTGGGTTACGACGAGGAGCTGCGAGCGGTCGTCGCCCGCCCGGTCACGGCTCGCATGCAGCATGCCGAAGCCGTCGTCGGTCAGCTCGTGCTCGACGACGGGCGCACTATCGTCACCACGCCCAACCATCCGTTCTACGTCGCGGATGAGGGCCGATATCGATCGGCCGAAGATCTCCGACCCGATGCGGATCTGCTGTCGCTTTCGAGCACAGGTCGTCTGGCGAGCGCCGCCACGACAGGCTACTTCATGGCTGCGGCGCCGATCCGGATGCCGGTGTTCAACATCACCGTGGCCGGGGTGCACAACTATTTCGCCGACGGCGTCCTGGTGCACAACAAGTCACCCATCGATCCTTGCAAGAACCTGCAGTCCGACCCCAGCGACCTGGTTGTGCTCGCGAGCTTTGAGCACGCGCGCAGCATTCTTACCCTCACCGGCGCGCAGACCGAGCCGATTGCGGACGGCTATACTCAGCATTTTTACGGGCAAACGCTGCCTGCCACCCCCAGCTATGATGCATCTCGGCTCGACGCCATCGCCGCTGCCGCCAAGGCTGGCTCGCGCGGCCCCCGCATCGAGGCAAACTGCCCGGCCGACGCTTCGGACCAGGAGGCGTGCGCCACCGATTTCATCGATAGCTTCGTGAAGAATGCCTACCGCCGGCCACTCGCCGAGTCGGAGCGGGCTCGCTACCTTGGGCTCTTTCGCAGCGCGGTTTCGGGCAGCGATTTTGCCACGGCGATCGGTGCTCTCGCGGAAGCCGCGCTGCAGTCGCCGCACTTCCTCTACAAGGTAGAGCTGAGCGACGGCCCGCTCTCCGACTACGAGCTTGCCACCCGGCTGTCCTACTTCCTCGGTGGCGCGCCTCCAGACGCCGAGCTGAGCGTACGCGCGAGCGCAGGCGACCTGAGACAAGGACTCGAAACCGAAGTGGAGCGGCTCAGCGATTCACCGGCCTTCGCGGGAACCATGCGCGAGCTCTATGCCGCCTGGCTGGGCTTGGATCGCCTCAGCGCCAGTTATGAAACGCCGGGCGAGGTCGTCCCGGCGATGCGCGGCGAAACCGAGGCTTTCTTCGACTGGCATGTGTCGGCCGACGCGCCCATCACCTCGCTGCTAACGGAGCCGTTCACCTTCTTGGACGCGCGCATGGCGACTCACTACGGGTTGCCCGCGCCCGCGAGCGGTCGGGAGCGCTTCGAGCTCGACGACACGCGCTACGCGGGAGTGTTGACGCAGGCCAGCTTCATGGCCGCGTTTCCGACCCCGACCCGGCGCGGGATCTGGATTTCGAACCGGCTGCTGTGCATCGAGCCGCCGCCGCCACCCCCCGACGTGATGTTTCCGCCGCCAGCTCCGGGTGAAGATCAGCGGCTGTGGCTTGAGCAAGCCACGGCCGACCCTGCCTGTCGCGCCTGTCATCAGAGAATGGACCCCATCGGCTTTGCGTTCCAGTCCTTCGACCACCTGGGCCGGTGGCGTTCGGCCAACGACGTCGGCGCCCTGCACCTGAGTGGTACGGAAGTGGAAGTGCGCGGCGCTGCCGAGCTGGCAAGCGCGCTACTTTCGGTCCGGTCGGTTGACGAATGCATCATGCAGCATTGGGTTGCCTGGGCATTGAAGCGGGTGCCGGACGCGCGCCTGGCGTGCGAGCTCGGGCAAGCTGCCTCGAACATTCCGCGCGAGACGACTACCAGGCAGCTAGTTCAAACCATCGCTCGCTCGGACTTCTTCCTGAGCGGCCACAGCGAGGTGCTGGCGGTCGAGGATCCCATCGTGCCCGCAGAGCCCGTCGTTTCGCTCGACACCGAAGTCGCCCGCAGCCGCGCGGCGCGAGAGCTAGTCGTGCAAGAGCTCGAAGTCCTGCGCCAAAAGCTGCCAAACGACCAGGGCCTGAACGCCTACCAGCAGGGCCTACAGTCGCTCGCTCCGCCCTGAAGGTCGCCGCTGGCTCTCTCAGCGCGTTCGCGAGTCGAGCCAGGCGTCGAGCTCGGTCAAGGATGGAAGCACGCGGACGCGGGCGGGCAAACGTTTCAATGCTGCGCTGCCACGGCCGCCCACCACGATCGCAGCCGTACGCCTGGCTCGGCGAGCGCAGTTTACCTCACAGCACGGTAAGCTGCGCGGCGCCGTCACTTCGCGAGATGCGGGCTCGGCAGCGCGCGCGCTTCATCCAATCCAAGTACGTCAAGCTCACCTCCCCCTCGTCGTTAACGATGAGCTCGAAAAAGCCGTTGTTGCCGCGGTCTTGGCGGACCTCCGTGTAGGCGGGGAAGCGCGCGCCCGTTTCGACGAAGCGGACGGGCACAGGCGAGGACTTGCCTGCCTGCATTCGATCGTAAGGGTAGCCGCCGTGACCGATGCAGCTCGGCGACGCTGCAACTCTCAAGGGAGGGCTAGTCGTCGAACTCTGAATGGAGCGAGCGGGTACCATCACAGACTTGGAGCTGCGTCGGCACGCCGAGCACGTCGCTCGCGCCCTCGATTGAATTGGTGTCGGCGGGCGTGGGGGTATAGGCTCGAGCGCGCGACGACCAGCGACCAAGAGGACCGCATGAATCTATCCCCGTATCTCAACTTCCCCGGCAACACCGAAGTGGCGATGAAGTTCTACGAGAAGGCCCTCGGGGGCACTCTCACCGAAATCCACCGCTTTGCCACGATCCCCGGGAGCGAAAGCATGCCTGAGGACGTCAAGAATCGGGTGATGCATGTAGGGCTCGAGCTGCCTGGGGGCGGACGCATCATGGCCAGCGACACGATGGAGGGCATGGGTCCCCCACATGTGGCCGGGACCAACATGAG
>JAYUYU010000597.1:0-4684 GCA_043752365.1 Myxococcales bacterium
TAGCGTGCCAACAATCGCTCTAAGTGTCGGGCCGCTTGGTCGATATGCCCGGCGCGCCGAGAAACGTCCGCCGCCAGCAACAACTCTTCGGGAACGTCCGCCACCCCTGCTGCCCCGGCTTCGGCCAGCCTAACGTAGGCAGACTTGAAGTCCCCCGCCTTTGCCAGCTCGACCCAGCGCTGCTTCTTCGGGTTGGCGGTCGATGGCTTGGGGTCAGGCGTGGCTTCGGCCACAGCAGGTTCGGCCGCTGTTTCGGGGCTCGGCGGAAAGACGCCTTCGCCGTCCTGTAGCAAGGTGGTCGAACCACCGCCCCAATCGACGCGGACCTTCCCGTCCATCACGGCCACGTGGACTCGTGCACCCTCGTACGCCACCGTGAAAACGGTCCCGAGCACGCTGATGTTAACGTCGCCAGCGTGCACGATGAACTCACGCGACGGGTTTCGCACCACGTAGAAACGAGCGGCGCCGGCCAGCAGTCGCGTTTCGATCCGCCCGGAGCCTTGCGCCAGCGTCTCCACCCGCATGTCTGTGGAAATCGCATCCGCGCGAGAACCGTCGCTAAACGAAATGGCAGGCATAGGCGCTGCTGCCAGCGGCGCCACAACGCTAGTCGACGGGACCGCCGAAGCGCTTGGACCCCGATGCTCCCCCAACGCAAGCCAAAGCGGAAAGGCGGCTGCGACGGCTACCGCCGCGAACAGGACGGGGGCGCGGCGCGCACGCTTTTCGGACAAGCTTTGCTCCACTGCCTTCCGAAGCGCTTGCTCTTGGCCCTCGGACCATTCGGGCTCGGCCAGCGCTGGCCTTACCTCCCCGACGCGGCGCTCCAGCTCATCCATCGTAGCCGAGCTCCTTGGCCAGCAGGGCGTGCGCCAAGCTGACGTCGCGCTTGGCCGTCGACATCGAGCAGCCACAACGCCGCGCCACTTCGTCCATCGTCTCGTTCTCGAGGTAACGTGTGGCCCAAGCCAAACGCCGCCGAACAGGCAGACGATCGAGCGCGCGGTACAGGCGCTTGAGCTCGACCCGGTCTTCGAACGCAGCGTTGGGGCTCGCGACGTTGTCGTAGTCAGGCTCATCTTGAAAGCCGAGCGCGCGCAGAAGCTTGCGCCTGCGCAGGCGCTTGCCTGCTGCCCGCGCCGCGACGGTGGCCAGCCAGCTGCGCAGCTCGTCGACTCGCGTCAGCTCGTCGAGCTTCTGCATCGCGACGCAGAAAACCTCCTGCAAGACGTCATCCACGTCCTCGCTATTGCCGAGGACGCGGAACACGACCCCCGCTAGGTAGCGCGCATGTTGGCGGTACAGGTCGTCGACTATCGACCCCCGCTGCGAAGCGTGGCCGGCGTCGTCACGGGGAGTCAGCCGAAGGACCGGCGCGGGGCTGCGCTCTGACGGTCGGTGGCTCGCCGCGAACACGTCGGGGAAGCAAGCGTAGGGTACCGCGGCCCCGCTCAAACCGGGTGCGCTGAGCCAGAAAGACGGCACTTTTATACCAATACAGCAAGTCATCGGCGAAAGTCACTCGAGCCGTACACCTATTACTGCCCCGAGCTGGCGGAGAAGGTTCAGCAATTCGGGGTGCCGAAATTGGCGATTTTCGGCAGCCCGCGCGCGCGTGTAGGCGTTGGTGCGCAATGGGCCCAGGGCCCACGTGCGCTCACAAGGCTTCGAGGATCAACGTCGCCAGGGCGGCCCGCGTCAGCCGGACATCGCCTTCACGATTGCGGTAATCGACGCGGTCACCACCGCTGTAGAGCGGCCCATACGGCTCGAGGAGCCCGTCGAGCTTGGCGCGTAGAGCAGCGTTTTGCCCGGTGAGCCGACGCGCCGTTAGCACATAGCGGAAGTCGTCGATGCCGGCCCGGAAGGCCTCCCAGGTGAGGGTTGGCAGCATCACCGGAGTGGGGCGCTCGCTGCCGGCTTTCAACTCTGCCGGGAACGCGACACCACTGTACTCGGTGGTCGTAAAAGGGTTCTGCCCGTCGACCATGGCATAGCCATACGCCAACCCGAAGTCGAGGTTCGATTGCGCCAGCCACAGGCCGTACATCAAGCGTGCCTGGTGCGGGGCGTGCCCATTGAGCACCTCGGCGTAATGCCCCGAGAGCGGAACTTCCTTGTTGGCCGGGTCGGCTCGCACCGCATCGAGCAGCGCCAGAAAATCATCGAACTCGCCCTCGTGCAGGCGGCTAAGCTCGTAAGTCGTAAGCGCGTAGGTCCAGGCGCCGAACGGCACGCCGGCGGAAGCCTTCCTGGCGACCTCCAGTGTCATCTCGGACTCGAGCTCCGCTCCCGCTGCTCGCAGCGCCTGTCCAGCGGCTACTGCTGCGGCCAGCTCCTCGGGAGTCGGTTCGAACAAGCCGACGTTGAACAGCGCGCGGCTGCCGAGCGCTGCCAATCCCGGAATCTCGTCACGGGGAAAGTCAGGGCTCGTATTGACCAGCAGAGCGAGTCCGGCGTCGTAAAGCTCGGCATACTCCGCCCTCGAGCGAAACTCATCGCGGAGCGCATTGCAACCATGGGCGCGCAGATCTGAAATGATGGCGCTACGAAATTCTGGCGGGTTGTGCGCCAGCCCGTCAGTCACGCCGACGTAACGTTGGTGTTGTTCCAGCGTATCGAGCGCGAAGCCCAGCACCTCGACACCGAACGGAATGTCGAGCTCTGCAGAGGGCGTCGACAGCCGCAACGTTCCTTGGAAGAGCGTCGAGCCGATAGGCACCTCGAGATTGGCAGGAACCGTCACGGTGATCCAAAACTCGGTACCTCGCCCCACGGCACCCCAGGCGCGGGCGCTATCCCTGGCGGTCAGCGAAATGAAGCCGTCGGCTCGTGATTGCTGCTCCGATAGCTCGATCGCGTCAGGAGCAATCACCAGCGGGACTAGCGGTAGGTGCTCGCGTGCGTCCTGGTGAAAGCCGCGAAAATCGCCGTCGGGACCGCCACGCCGCGCACCGGACTTGAAGGCCATTTCCAGGCGGTCAGCGGGGTCCACGCCGCCGCGGCTACGTGTGCGATCGGCGAAGGTCAGCACGCCGACGGATAGCGCAGACGCCGGCAGCGTTATGCCGGTTGCACTTTTCAAGTCGCTCTTTTCCAGGCGAAGCTCGCCTTCCACTTCAGGCACGTAGACGAATGCGGCCGCTTCGGTTTGACCCAGGGCGGCGCTGATTTCGAGCGTTTTCGCGATGGAATCGAAGAACACTTCGTCGGGGTAGTGGTAGGCGTAGGGTTCGACCACGTGAACCCCCCGGACTGTTGCGTGCTCGGCCGGCTTAGTGCCTGCGTGCTCGAGTGGATCTAGCTTCCCGTCACAGGCGCCGAGCAGCGGCGCCAAGCACAGTAGAACCAAGACCTCTAGGGAGCGTACCATCAGCCACCCCACTCCAACGAAAGTCCTGCGCTACCCGAAGCAACCCACGGCCCGGCGTTGCCGACCGGCTGCGAAGCCAGCGACATGCTGATCGAAGGGACCGTGCCGCCCATGCCAAAGACGGCATAGGCGCTGACGGCTTGCGTGATGGCATAGTTCGCCTCCCCTCGGAGCAAGATCAGCGCCGAGAGGCTTTGGGCCGAGCGCGCCCGGTAGCCCAGCGCCGGTTCTGCGTTGGCCCAGGCGCCCAGCAGTCCAAACGCGAGACCAGTTCCGAGGGACAAGCGGTGCCCCAACGGCCGCGCAAGACCGACCTCGATATCGCTGGCGAAGGCACGCAACTCGGCCTTGCCGCTGGCCGCATGAACCCGCTCGCTAGAGGCGCTCACGAAGCCCGAAGCGTCGATAAAGAATCCCGACCGATGCGCGGTGCGAACAGCGACCTCGGGGCCCACGAAGCTAGCGAGCCCCCCAGACAACCACAAACCTCGAGCGCCAGCGCAGAGCGAAAGACTAAACGGCGGCGTGCCGGCCTCTCCGCGCAGCGCCGGCTTCGTTTCGACTTGGTTGCTAGCTTGCGCAGGCTTGGGAGCTTTTGCTCGAGTCGGATCGAGCTCGAGCAAAGAGCCGTTCAGCACCTCGACGATGCGCAGCGCCAACATCGACTCCGCTTCGGCACCTACCCGAAACTTCAGCTGTCGAAGCGTCGTCTCCCCCCGCTTTGGATCGGTTACGAAGATGAGAACTTCCGGCCCGCTGTTGCCAGGCCGAAGTTCCACGATTGCCGACACGTGACGTCGCTCGGCCAATTTTACGAACTCGGCTTGATCAACGAGCGCCTGGGTTTCAAGGCCTACGTCGTAGCCGGCCGCGCGCAGCTCATCGGCGACGCGCCGCAGCACCGAATCCGCGCTCGGGCCGACCAGCAGTGCACGACGGCCGGGCGCTGCTTGGACCTGAAGCGGCGCGAGCAGCGCAGCCCCCAGCAAACACGCCGCCACGGCGCGCCTCAGGGCTCGACTCGGAGCGTCCGCCCAACGGTCAGGCCGCGCGCCACTTTCGCGTAAGGCCCATCCGGAAAGCGTTCGAGGTATTCGGCGGCCGCTCGCTTTGCCCCGGCGCCGTCGCCTGCTTGAGCCAGCACTTGCGCTCGTCGACCCAGCGCTTCGGCGGCCATCGGCCCCGAGGGGTATTCGTCCGAATAGGTCGCAAACCACTTGGCAGCCCCAACGTAGTTGCGCTGCTGCTCGGCCGCCAGTCGCCCCAACAGGAATGTCGCCGTGGCGCCCTCGCTCGACTTCGGGAACC
>JAYUYU010000598.1:0-11437 GCA_043752365.1 Myxococcales bacterium
CCCATCGTGCGCCCGCGCGACCTGCTGCCGCAGCTGCGCGAGGCGCCGCGCTTCGACCCTGCACTGGCCAGCCGCGCGCTGTTGATGATTGCGCTCGGGTTGGTGAAGAAGCTCGCCATCGGCGACTACTTGGGACTCAACTTGGTCGATCGCGTGTTCGACTCGCCGCTGTCGTACTCGGCGCTCGAGTGCTACGTGGCGTTGGTCGCGTACGCGGTGCAAATTTACTGCGACTTCTCGGGCTACACCGACATTGCGATTGGCTCGGCCGCGCTGCTGGGCGTGCACTTCCCACGCAATTTCGACTCGCCCTACCAAGCGCAAAACATCGTCGACTTCTGGCGTCGCTGGCACATCTCGCTCTCGACGTGGCTGCGCGACTACTTGTACATTCCGCTAGGCGGCAATCGACGCGGGCGAGCCCGCACCTACGTGAACCTGCTGTTGACCATGCTGCTAGGCGGGCTATGGCACGGCGCGAACCTCACGTTCGTGGTCTGGGGCGGCCTGCACGGCTTGCTGCTCGCCGGCACGCGCGCCTTTCAAGAGCTGCGCGGCGCGCGCGTTCCAAGTCGTTTTGGTCGCGTCGCGTCGGTGGTGCTCACCTTTCACGCCGTGACCTTCTGTTGGCTGTTCTTCCGAGCCAAGTCCCTGGACGACGCCTTCACGATTCTGGAGCGGCTGGGCACCTTGTCGGGTTTTCACCCGAATCTCGACCCGCGCTTTCTGGGAGTCTTGGCCGTCGGCCTGGTCTCGCACTATGTTCCCGAGGCATGGTACCAGCGGGCGCTCGGGGTGTTTGCGAGCTTGCCCGCGCCAGCGCAGGCCGCTGTGCTAGTGGTACTGGCGTTGTCGGTGCGTGAAATGGCAAGCCTCGAGGCCGTGCCCTTCGTCTACTTCCAGTTCTGATGAGCGAAGAAACCAAAGACCAAGCCGCAGTGTCCGAAGCTAGCGAGCCGCAGGCGTTGCCTGAAGCCGCCGAATCCTCCGCAGCGGCTGCCCCGCCGACCGATGCGGCCGACGAGTCCAAGACAAGCGTTCAGCAGTCGGACGAGGACGATGGCGCCGTGCTGGACAACGGCGGCCGTGAGCGCCCGCGCTTCTTGCTCGGCTTTCCGCAGCATCCGGAGCTGCTGCGCCTAACGGCCGCTTTCGAAGCCGGAAATTACGCGCTCGTGCGCGCCGAGGCAGAAGCCCTCGCCGAGCGGGCCGAAAGCCCTGCCGTCCGCGACGCGGCGCTCGAGCTGCGTCGTCGTATCGATCCGGATCCACTAACGAAATACTTGCTGGCCCTCACGGCCGCCCTGCTCCTATCCTTGGCGTACTTCGCCTATAACCACTAGGTCTCGCTCGCTTGCGAGCTCGCCCTAGTTTCCTTTCTCCGGGAGCTCAGCTCCCGCCCCGCTGAAGTGAAATCAGCGGGGCGCCACCCTCAGGTTTTGGGGCCCCAAGCCCAAAACTCAGAAAACACCAGGGGCTTTGGTCATGAGCATTCGCGATATCGGGATTTGTTTACTTGTGTTGGTGGCGCTGCCCGGCTGCGGTGGTGAGCCGCAGGCAAAATCCCCCGATGGCTCCGTGGGTGGTCCCGTGACCGACGTGCAGAGGTTGTTCCCGCTGGAGCACAACACCGTCTTCTCGTACGCCACGACGGACGAAGCTGGCACCACCGGTATCTACGTCATGGAGGTCGGACGTCCGCGTTCGACCATGGCCGAGCTCAAGGTCGCCGGGAACGTGTTCCGTCGCTACATCAGCGCCGACGGCGTGCAGGCGCCGGGCGGCGGCTACGTGCTACGCGCGCCGCTGACCACCGAGGCCGAGTGGAAGGGCGAGTTCGGCGAAGTGAGCGTCAAGTCGCTGAGCCGCAGCATCAAGGTGCCGGCTGGCGACTTCGGCAACTGCGTCGAGACCATCGAGTCCGCCGACACGCCCGCTTACACGAAGACGGCGACCAGCGTGTTCTGCCCCGGCATCGGTATGGTTTATTACCTGGTCGAAGGCGAGCAGAACGGCGTGAAGGTCTCGCAGAAGCTCGAGCTGAAATCGTTCGGTCCACGCTTCGTCGCCGGGCTATAGCCGAACACAGCGGGGCTCACGTGCCGGCGTCGGCCTTCAACGGCACGAGCCTCACTTCGCGTTGGACCTCGCAGCGCTCGTTGCGCTCGAACGACAGCGCCTTGTCTGCGATAGGCTCGTAACCCGTGGCGGTGACGTCGAGTCGCGCTGGGCCCTGAGTGTACAGCCCGCAGCGCAACGCCCAAACTCCTGGCGAGCTGCCAGCTGCTGCCGCGCCGCCCGCGCCCGCGTCAGCGGTGGGCTCTTCTGCTTCCGAACCAGCGCCGCCCTGCGTGGTGTCCTCGGTGCACGAGACGGCCTGAGGGGTGCGGGTGTCGCCGAGCAAGTAGGGCTCGCCGTCGGGGTTGCCGCCGTAGCGCACGTTGATGTGCGTGTCGGCGGGCAAGGTCCCCATTTCCGCTCTGACGACCAAGTTGAAGCTAGGTCCTCTGCACGGCTCTTCGGGCCGATTGTCGGGACCACAGGCAGCAAACGGGGTGGCTGCCAACCCGAGCAGTAATAACCAACGCCAGCTAGTCACGGCGACCGGAGCTTAACACCCGTTATGCGGGGTAGGCTGGAGCGGCGTGTGGGCCTGCGTTTTCGAAGGGAAATGCCGGCTCGCGCGTGGGTAACCGAGCGCGTCCCCCGAGGGCTGCGCTTTAGGTGTTCACGTACAGCAGCACCCGGGGGGGTGACAGCGAGGGGCTCACCGACAGGTGCCACTTCGGAGCCCCAGGTGCGAAACTGGAACCGGTTCTACACGGTCTCTGTTAGCTTCGGAGTCGCTCACCGCTCGGTGTTGCGCTGGAGCCGTAGTCGCGCCCACGAGCTAGCGACTCATTGGATCGAAAAAGCCATGAGACCAAGCCTCTTCCCCGTCGCGTTGCTGACCTTGGTGGGCGTCGCCGCGTACGGCTGCCAAGGCAAGCTCGACGGCAAGGCGCCCGCCAACGGCGGCCTCGATCCGAACAACCCTGGCGGCGCCGGCAGCGGTTCGTTGGTGCCCGGCGGCCAGACGCCGGAGCAAGTGCTGGCGTCGGCGGCGTGTGCCAAGCCCGCGCCAGGCGCCGCGCCATTGCGTCGCCTGAGCAACGCCGAATACCGTAACACCCTGCAAGATTTGCTGGCCGACGTGGCGGGCATTGGCACGGCTGTCGCCAGCGCCAGCCAAAATTTCGTCGAAGAAGCCGAGTCGCTGGGCTTTCGCAACAACGTCGAGTTTCTAGGCGTTTCTTCGCTAATTGCCCAGGGCTACATGGATTCGGCGGAGGCTTTGGCGCCGCTGGTGGTCAGCACGGAAAGGGTCGTTGGTTGCACGACTGCCGACGACGCCTGCGCCAAGCAGTTCGTCGAGTCGTTCGGCAAGCGCGCTTTCCGGCGCGCCCTCCGGCCCGAAGAGGTCGCGCGCTACACCGCCCTGTACGACAAGGCTGCCGCCAAGGGCTACGGTTTCAAGACCGGCGTCGAGTGGGTCGTGTTCTCGATGCTGCAGTCGACCGAGTTTTTGTATCGCGTGGAGCTGGGCGCCGCGAAGGGCAGTGACTACGCGCCGTCGCAGTACGAAATCGCAAGCCGCTTGTCGTACCTGATTTGGCAGTCGATGCCCGATCAAGCCTTGTTCGACGCAGCCGAGAAGGGCGAGCTTTCGGACAAGAAGCAGATTGAAGCGCAAGCGCGCCGGCTCTTGAAAGATCCGAAGGCGTCGCGCTTGCTCGAATACTTCGACCAGTGGCTCGACACCGACCGCTTGAGCGCGCTCGACCGCGACACCAATGTTTATGCGGGTATTCCCAGCAATTTGCCCGAGCTGCTGCAGAACGAGACCCGCGCCTTCGTGAGCTACCTGCTGCAAAGCCAGGCCGGCAACCTGTCCGAGTTGCTGACCGCGCAGTACAGCTTCTTGAACGCCGATCTGGCGAAGCACTATGGCGTGACGGGCCCGACCGGCCCGGCTTACCAACGCGTCGACATGCCGGGGCGCGCGGGCGTGTTGACCCAAGGCATGCTGCTGGCGCACGACAAGCCGACTCGCACGTCCATCGTGCGTCGTGGCCTGAAGGTCCGGCTGGACTTGTTGTGCGAACGCGTGCCGGCGCCGCCCAACGACGTGCAGCTGAACCTGGAAGCCTTGGGCGGCAGCTTGACCCAGCGTCAACGGCTCGAGCTGCACAGCACCGAGCCTGCTTGCTCGGGCTGTCACACCTTGATGGACCCGCTGGGCGTCGTGTTCGAAGGCTTCGACGCCGTGGGCCGCGCGCGCACCGCCGACGAAGGCGGCCAAGTTGTCAATACCAACAGCACCATCGCAGCCACGCGCGACCTGAACGGCAGCGTGACGGGCGCCGCGGAGCTCGGGCGAGCCTTGGCCAACAGTCAAGCCGTGCGCGACTGCTACGTGACTCAATCGTTCCGTTTCTTTTACGGGCGCGACTACACGGCCGCCGACCAATGCTCCTTGGCGGAGCTGTTGATAGCCTTCCGCGACAGCAAGCAGAGCCTTTCGGAGCTGATCGTAGCGCTCACCCAAACCGACCAGTTCATGTATCGCCCTGCCCCGGAGGCCAAGTGATGAAACGTCTGAGCCGACGCACCCTGTTGCGTGGTGGTGGCGGGCTGGCGCTGAGCTTGCCGCTGCTAGAAGCGATGCTGCCGAGCGCGAGCGCGCAAGCCGCCGACACACCGCGGCGCATTCTGTTCGAGTTCAAGGCCAACGGCGATCAAACTGCACGACGCTTTACCGCGACGGGCGAAAGGGCGTTCGCGTTCGACGAATTTTTGGCGCCGCTCGAGCCCTACCGAAACGAGCTTTTGATTCTGAACAAGCTGAATCGCCGCTACGGCGAGCTCGGCACCAAGCGCTCGGACGGTCACCAACAAGGTGGCGCGTCGCTCGCGCCTTGGGAGTCGGGCGAAGGCTCGTACCCGATAGGCGGCCAAGAAGGCGTGACGATTGGTTACGTGCTGGGCCCCAGCGCGGACCATCAAATTGGCGAGCGGGTCATTCAGGCTAATCCGGGCGTGAAATACCGTCACCTGGTGTATCGCGTCGGCCAAAAGAACAACGACATTTGGAACATGCACTCGCATGCGGGCCCGTTCGGAACGCAAAATCCGGTGCAGCCCGAGACCGACCCGTATGCGGCGTACTCGCGCATTTTTACGTTCGGCGCCGACGACGCAGCCGCCAAATCCGAGATCGAGCAGCGCCTGCTGAAGAAGCAATCCGCGCTCGACTTGGTGCTCGACGAAGCCGGTTCGCTGCAGGGCAAGCTGGGCTCGGCCGACAAAGCTCGAATTCAGCAGCACATGGATGCACTGCGCGACATCGAGCGGACGCTGACGGGCGGCAACGGCGCCGCGGGCTGCCTGCCGTTCGAGCTCGGCGAAAGGCTGGACCCGTACAAGGACGACAACCACGAAGCCATCGGCAAGCTGTTCCAAAAAATCAGCGTGCTGGCGTTCGCTTGCGACCTCACGCGCTCCATCAACTTTAACTGGAGCGGTAACACCAGCAACCGCGTGTACCGAAACCTCGGCTTCGAGGCAGGGCACCACGACATTTCGCACGATAGCTCCGACGAAGCGTTCGCGAAAATTCGCGCGATTCACAAGCATTTGTGGACGATGTCGACGTCCTTGTACGAGTCGTTGAAGAGCGTCCCGGAGGCGGGCGGCACGCTGTGGGACAACACGCTGGTGGTGCACTGGAACGAGCTGGGTCAAGGGGACGCACACTCCGAAAACGATGCGCTGGTGGTCTTGGCTGGCGGAGCCGCCAACCACTTTAGCCGCGGCCGTTACCTCGATTTTCAGAACCAAGTGACGTTCGCCGACATGCTCGTCTCGTGCTTTCACTACATGGGCTACAACGACGTACTGAAGTTCGGCGACGACCGCCTGAATAACGCCGCTCCGTTGCCTGGCCTCACCGCCTAGCAACGAGTTGCCAATCAAAAGGAGGCGGGGTTGGGGGACCCGCCGACCCACGAGGCCGAGACAGCCGCGCCGTTGCCTGGCCTCATCGCCTAACGAGTTGCCGATCGAAAGGAGGCGGGGTCGGAGGCGCAGCCGACCCACGAGACGGGGACCCGCCGACCCACGAGACGGAGACCCGCCGAGCCACGAGGCCGAGACAGCCGCTCCTTTGCCTGGCCTCACCGCTTGAGGCTGGCGCGCGGAGCCGATTTCGTTCTATTCATTGAGGGTTGGCGGAGCGCCTCCCGATTCACTATTCGGACTGCCTCGTAGGCGAGCTCACGCACGACCGCGGGCGCTTGGGCTTATCGTACGCGGGCGACGCCGCAGTAGCGATTTCGCGCGGTCTGCCGCTGCGCGAGGCGCCGTATGGTGACGAAGAGTGCCATGCGTTCATCGCCAACTTATTACCCGAGGGTGGTTGGCGAGGGCTTCTGTGCCGTCGGCTGCAGCTGCCCCCGAGCGACGACTTTGGTCTGCTGCGGCACCTGGGGCACGACTGCGCGGGAGCCATCACGTTTGACGAACCGAGCCCGGAGCAAGCTGGCGGCGCCTACACGCCGCTGCCGGAAGCCGAGCTACGGCGCTGGCTCGAGGACCCGCTGGTGCGCCCGTCTCCGCAAGAGGCCCCGGGGCTCCGGCGCGCCTTGTCGGGCGCTCAGGACAAGCTGGTTTTGCACCTTGCCGAGGGCGAGCCCTACCTGTGCGAACGCGGTGCTCCCAGCACCGTCATCCTGAAGCCGAACATCACCGGCGCCTTCAACGGCGTCGAGCTGAGCGCCTTGAACGAGCTGTTTTGCATGCAGCTTGCGGGCGCCGTCGGGCTCAGGGCGCCGCGCAGCTTTTGGTTCAGTGGCGCCTACGCGGTGGAGCGCTTCGATCGCGTGTTTTACGGTAGCCAACTGCGTCGCGTGCACCAGGAAGATTTCGCGCAGCTCTTGGGCGTGCCGCCCGCTGCCAAGTACGACATCACCTGGCGTGACTGCTTTGCCCTGGCCAAACGCCACTTGAACGACGCCGAAGCCGCCCGCCAAGAGCTGGTGGAACGTATGTTGTTCAACCTTTTGATCGGCAACGCCGACGCACATGGCAAGAACTTTGCGCTGCTGTTCGGCGACCAGGGGGCGGTTCTGGCGCCGGCTTACGACCTGCTTTGCACCCAGGTGTACCCGGCACTGTCGGAGGCGTTCGTGATGAAGGTCGGCCCGGCGCGCCGACAAGACGAGCTAACGCCCCTGGCCTGGCAAGAGCTGGCAAAAGAGGCGCGGCTGCCGCTCGACTGGCTCAAACAGCGCGGCACCGAGCTTTCATCGGCGGTGCAGCTTGCGCTTCGCGAGCTACCGTCCCACGTTTTGGCGCAGAACCCTGCGCTTTTGGCCGACATTTACCCCGCTCGCCGTCGCGACGACTTTCTCCGCAAGCTGGTCGACGTCATGGTCGGCAACTGCAAGCGCGTGGGGCGTTCGCTGTTGGCCCGCGCTTGAAGCGGTCCCCATGGATAACACCGAGCGCATTCTGAGAGATTTTAGGAGCATTGCGGTCGTGGGCTCGAGCCGCGACCCGACCAAGGCCGCGCACGCCATTCCGGCGCGTCTGCAGCGGGCGGGCTTCCGGATCATTCCGGTCAATCCGCACGTCAGCAGCCTGCTGGGCGAAAAGTCGTACGCCTCGCTCGCCGACGTGCCGTTTGGCGTCGAGGTGGTGCTGGTGTTTCGGCCGTCGGCCGAGGCCGCGGCCGTAGCCAAGGCAGCCGTCGCCATTGGCGCGAAGGCGCTGTGGCTGCAGCAAGGCATCGTCTCCGACGAAGCGCGCCGCCTGGCCGAAGCCGCCAACATGCTCTACGTGGAAGACCGCTGCATGGGCGTCGAGCGCGCTGTGCTCGGCATTACCAAGGGCTAAGCGGCTACTGGTGGGCGCGGACACATAACGGGACATGTCCCATCGTCGCAGTCGTCGGATGCTCAACGCGAAGACCGAGACGTCGGCCCGGAGCTTGCAACTGCAACCTCTCGAGGTTCACCGTGAAAAATCGAAGGACACAGTCCGCGTTGTTGATGACGGGAGCTGCCGTGGTTGCGGGCGCCGCAGCTTGGGTCGGCAAGCGGCGCTATTTGGCTCGGGCCATGCCCACGTGGGGCCAGAACGCCGCAACGGTCGCCAGTCCCGAGCGGGAGTCAGAGCAGGACTTCGAGGGCCGGGGCTCGGACTTCGACGGTCCGGTCTCCGAGGACTTGATTGAAGTGGAGGTTCCGGAGCTCCCGATCGGACGCAGCGCCGACCCAGCCATTGACGACGCCCTGCAGCCCCTTGGGCAAGGGCAAAACGAAACCTCTGGCGCCGCGCTGTTGGCTAGACCAGAGCGGCGAATGGCGCTGTCCGACTCGCTCGACGAGATTTGGGACGCAAGCCCCGGCTTCGCCGAGGGTGAGCAGACCGAAGGCTACGACGCTGTGGCACCCGACAATTTGGGCGCCGTGTGGCTCAGTCGCGCCACGCAGACGACGCATGATGCCCCGCCCCACGCCAGCTACCGCGCCGACTTGCCCGATCTTGAGGACTTGGTGGCCAACGAGGCGCAGGAGTTGGATGAGGACGCGGACGACGACGCTATCTCAGACGACGACCTTTCAGAAGGCGATCCACTAGAGGACGAGCTCTTGGACGACGAGGAAAAAGCTGGCCGTGACGCCGAACGAAGGTGACGTTGGCGAGCCGCGCGCGAGCTGCGTCGCCCGTGTCCAATTGTACCTGAAGGCATCTCTTGTCTCAGCGCCTGTGCCTAGGGCGGCGAACGTCGCTGGGCGTGCGGCTTGCATCCCACGAGCAACATGGCCAACCCACTCCCCAACGATTTCTACCCGCCCGCGGAAATTCCCAAGCGTCACACGCCCTGGTTCATGCAGCTGATGGTGGGCTTCGCGCTGTTGGTGCTTTTTGTCGTAGGTTATGCGTTCTGGAATATGGGAAGGATGCCGGTCCGCACGCTTGAGCTGCCCACGATGGGAGAGCCGGCAAGCAACCCGCAGGAAGAACGCCCGCAGCGCTCTCCAATGCCCTCGCCCGTCACGCCCATTCCCACCCCTGTGACTCCGTAATTTACGAACCCAGGCTCAAGGTCTTGCGCTCCGTTCCGTCCTTGGCGCGGAGCTGGAAAGGCCCGTGGCGCACCTATCGAGATGGTCGCCACCGTAGCGCTCGTCAAACGCCTAGCCACGTAATCACGAACGCGCCGCCACGGTCCGAGCTTAGCGCGCGTTTCCGAAGAGGCACGCGCCGTCAGGTCATGGCTCGAGGTAGCTCAGCCCAGGCCGAGTCTTTCGGACAGCCAATCACCCACGCGGTCGAGCGCGACTCGCTCTTGTCCGCCCGTGTCACGATCGCGCGCGGTGACGCTTTGGCTGCCTGCAGTTTCACCGTCGATGGTGAAGCAATACGGCGTGCCTGCTTCGTCCATGCGGGCATAGCGCTTGCCGATTGGTTGCTTGACGTCGTGCTCGATGAAGCCCCGCAGACCAAAACGTCGCAGCAGCTCCGAGTGGAGCTTTTCGCTCGTCTCGGGCATGCCCTCCTTGTTGACTAGTGGGAACACGCCGGCCTTGATGGGCGCTAGCCGGGGGTGAATCAGCATCAGCTCGGGGCTGGCACGCGAAGCGTCCTCGGTGAACGCTTCGCACAGCACCGCTAACACGCCTCGGTCCAAGCCGGCTGACGGCTCGATCACGTGAGGCAGGTACTTTTCGCCTTTATGCTGGCCGTTGGGCAACAGCTCGCCGCGCTCGGCGTCGAAGTATTCGAGGTTTTTCTGCGAATGCTTCTGGTGTTGCGCCAAATCGAAATTGGAGCGATGCGCGATGCCTTCCAACTCGCCAAAGCCGGGCGCCGTGAACGGAAATCGGTACTCCACGTCGCTCGTGCCGGCGCCCGTCTTCGCGTAGTGCGCTAGCTCGTCTTTATCGTGCTCGCGTAGCTGCAAGTTGTCGCCGGCCAGGCCCAGGCTCTTCCACCAAGCCACGCGCTTGTCGCGCCAGAAGGCGTACCACTGGGCGGCCTCTGATTCGTGGCAGAAAAACTCGATCTCCATCTGCTCGAATTCACGGCTGCGGAAGGTGAAATTGCGCGGCGTGACCTCGTTGCGGAAGGCTTTGCCGGTCTGGGCGATGCCGAACGGGACCTTCACGCGCGTCGTGTCGATCACGTTCTTGAACTGGACGAACATGCCCTGGGCGGTCTCGGGTCGCAGGTAGGCCACGTCGTCTTCCCCCGCGGTCGCGCCAATGAACGTCTTGAACATCAAGTTGAACGCGCGCGGCTCCGTGAGGCTGCCGACCTTCTCGGCGTCGGGGCCGAGCACACTCGCCCAGTCTTCTTTCGAGACCTTGATCAGCGGAAAGCTCACGACCTCGCCGAAGGCTTTTTCGGCCTTTTTCTTCTGCTTGGTCTCGCTGGGGCTGTCGGGCATGTACGCGAAAAACGGCTTGCCGGCGCGGTCGCCGCTTTGCGGGCCGTAGACCAGGACGTGGTCGGCGCGATAGCGCGCCTTGGTTTCGCGACAGTCGACCTGCGGATCGTTGAAGCCCGCGATGTGGCCGCTGGCTTCCCACACCTTGGGATGCTGAATGATGGTCGTGTCGAGCGGCACGATGCGCACGGGCTCGCCGTTCGGACCCGGGGCGCCGCCACATGGATTCATCACCACGTCCTGCCACCAGGCGTCACGCAGGTTCTTCTTTAGCTGGGCGCCAAGCGGGCCGTAGTCCCAAAAACCGTTGATACCGCCGTAAATTTCAGAGGCTTGGTAAACGAATCCGCGGCGCTTGGAGAGCGCCATGATCTTGTCCATCGACTTGGTCGTCATAACTTTGCTTTGGTACGGGGTTGGGATGGGGGACCCAACGCACAACGAGACAGAAAGGCGCCTTCACGCGGCCCGCAAGCCTTGACGTTTCGGGCGCCCGGCGCAACTCTTCTCGCCTGTTTCCGCCTGTTCCTCGCGGTTTGAAGGGTCGAGCGGCCGAGCTACGCACCCTGACGCAGACAATCACGGCGGCAGCACCCACGCGGCTCGCGTTGGTCGGCTCCGGCGGTTCTGGCAAGTCGATGCTGGCGGCTTCGCTCGGGCACCGCTTGAAGGGTTTCTTCGGCGGTCGCGTCGAGTGGTTTCGGGTCGGCGCTTGGGACTTTGCGACCCTGACGGAGATGCTCGCGCTGCGCTTCGGCGCCGCGCGCGGCGAAAGCTCCGCTGACCGTGTCGTCAGTCTGCGTCGGTTGTTCGCCCGCACGGGGCCACGCCTGGTGGTACTCGACAACCACGAGGATGACCGCGCCACCGCGCGCTTGCTCGACGCCTTCCGGGAAACGCCCGTGTCGTTCGTGGTCACGGCGCGGCGCTGCTTGCTGGCCG
>JAYUYU010000599.1:0-4675 GCA_043752365.1 Myxococcales bacterium
TCAGCGGGGCGGACGGGACTCGAACCCGCGGCCTCCGGCGTGACAGGCCGGCGTTATAACCAACTTAACTACCACCCCGTGAGCGGTAGGCGCGGTTCATACCACAGCGAATGCGTCCTACAACGAAAAAGTGCGTGCGGTTTCGCTGCGGTGACGGTTGCCGCCGAGGAGCGATGAATCAGCGGGAATTTGGCTGATTCGTGAGGCGCGCAGGGTTGGCGCGGGCAGCTGTGCTTGCTGCGGGCCGCCGGGCTTGTCGTGGCGGTTGGGCCTGCTGTGCCTCACAACGAGAAGCAGAGCAGCGTGAGTCACTCAGTTCCGGCGCCGTCGAACCCGTTGGCCGCTCAGCCAGAGCGACCGTCCGTTCGGACGCGCAGGCTGGAGCGGAAGGAGGCGCTGTGGGGCTCGCTGTGTGTGGTGGGGTCGGCCGTAGCGTTCTCGGCCAAGGCCGTGATTGCCAAGGTCGGTTACCGACACGGCGCAGATCCGTCGACCTTGCTGGCGCTGAGGATGGCGTTCGCACTGCCGTTCTTCGTGGTCGCGGCGTTCGTTACGTCGCGCGGGCGCGCGCCGTTACCGCGAACAGAGCTCGGCAAAATCGTGGTGCTGGGGGTCCTGGGTTACTACCTGGCCAGCGTGCTCGATTTTTACGGGCTCGTGCACATTTCGGCCGGGCTCGAGCGGCTGATTCTGTTCGTGTACCCGACGCTCGTTGTCTTGATGTCCGCCGTGCTGTTCAAGACGAAGATCACCTCGCGCACGCTGTTGGCGTTGGCGCTGACGTACGGCGGCGTGCTGTTGGCGGTGAAAACCGAAACCGCGGGGGCTTCCGGCCCGAACTTTTGGCTCGGCGTGCTGATGATCTTCGGCTGCGCGCTGAGCTATGCCGTGTACTTGGTCGGCAGCGGCCGGCTGATCCCGCGCATTGGCGCGCTGCGTTTCACGGCGCTGGCCATGATTGTGTCGACGGCCGCCATGATGCTGCACTTCTTGGTCGTGGGCGGGCGCTTTGCCGGGCACGCGCCGGCCGTTTACGTGGACGGCCTGCTGCTTGCGCTGGTGTGCACGGTGCTGCCGGTCTTCTTGCTGGCCGAAGGCATTCGGCGGATTGGGGCAGGGCCGGCGGCCATTATCGGCGCCGTCGGGCCCGTTTCGACCCTTGCCTTGGCCTACGTGTTTTTGGGCGAGCCCGTGCACTTGCTGCAGGCCGTCGGCACAGCGCTGGTGCTGGTTGGGGCTACCGTCATGGCTCGCGGCCGCTAGACCATGCCGGCGAGCGGGCCGCTGCACCAATCGGCCTTGCCGAACGTGGTGTCGTCGATGCCCATGGCGTTCACGAACGACAACAACAAGTTGTTGTGCCGTACCGAGTCTTTGTACGCAAACTTGAGGCTGCGACCCATGCGGAAGTGCCCGGCGCCACCCGCCACCACGTAGTGGCTGTCGTCGCGCGAATGGCTGTTGCCCTTGGCCAGCTCGTTACACCACCAAACTACGGTGTTATCCAGCATGGTGCCGTCACCCTCTGGAATGCTGTCCAGGCTCTTCAGCAGGTAGGCAAACTGCTCAGCGTACCAAAGGTTGATCTTCGTCAGCCACTCTACCGTGTCGGGCAGGCTGTCGCCGTCGTGCGACATGTCGTGGTGGTCGCGGGTGATGGTCGAGTCTGCCCAGGTGTGAGTCGCGCCGCCCACCGAGCGGTTCCACATCAGGCTGCCGACGCGCGTGAGATCGCAGGCCATGGCCATGACGAGCAAGTCCATGTGGAGCTTGCCCACGGCGGGGAAATTCTCGTTCTTGGTGACGGCCAGCGTGCTCGCGCCCAGCACGGGGGCGGCGCATGAATCCAACGCAGCTCTGGGCTTGAGGCCCAAACGGCCTTCGATTTCGGTGACGGCTTGTAGGTGCTTTTCGAGCTTCGCTTTGTCTTCCGCGCCCAGCTTGGCCTGCAGAGCTCGGAAATTGTGGGACACCGCGTCGAGCACGGTGGTGCCGCGTTCGATGGCTTTGGCAGCGGCGTCGGGGGTGGCCGCGAAGTCTTTGAACAGCCGTTCGTAGGCCTTGAAAGGGCTGTTTTCGGGCGGCAGGGGCTGGTCGGGTCCCAGCAGCGACATGCGGTTCCAATTGTTCTCGTCGCTGCCGGTTTGGACGCCGAGCTCGAGGCTCTTGAGCTTGGTTTTCGTGCCGATGATCTGCGCAATGCGCTGATCGACCGAGATGCCGTTGGCCCAGCCCGCCGAGCCGCCGTCCCCGCCCTCGAAGGCGCCGGGATTCAGCGTCTGACCCGTCAGCATGCCTTGCATGCCGTTTTGGTGGCCGTCGCCGCCTTCACCGGTTTGGTCGACGCCGTCGATGACCAACAGCTTTTTCCGAAACGGCTCGAGCGGCTTTAGAATGCGTGAAAATCCGAAGTCGCTTTCGCCGCCCGTGGGGACCCAAGCGTCGGGAATGGTGCCGTTGGGCGTGAACCAAACGATGAAGCGCTTGGGCGCGCCGGCCGCGGTGTAGCCGGGCATGGCTTGGCCCAGCGCGGGCTTGGAGCGCCGCATGATTTCCAAGAACGGCAAACCAAGCGCAACGCCACCGGCGCCGCGCAGCATGGTCCTGCGACTCAGGCGCTTCATGGCACCACCACCTTCCGGTAAAGGAACGCATCGGTCTGGGTCAAAGCCAAAACCAGTTGCTTGATATCGTGACCAGCCGCGGCAAACTTGGTTTTCGTGCGCTCGAGAGTACAGGCGTCTTCGACCGTTTCGCTGCGGCCCAAGCTGAAGCGAGCCCACTCTTTCATCATGCAGTCGGCCACCTGTTCGCTATTGGCAAGCTTGTCCGCCAGCGCGACGGCGCCGTCGAAATTACCGTCGACGTCGCTTCGCACCAACCTACCGGTGGCGTCGATGGGTAGATTGTTTTCCGTGTCGCGCCAGCGCCCGACGGCGTCGAAGTGCTCGAAGCCGAGCCCCAGCGGGTCCATTTGTTCGTGGCAGCCAGAGCAGCTCGGATCGGCCGCGTGCTGGGCGAAGCGCTGGCGGGTGGTCAGGCTAGGATCCAGTTCCGGCGGGGTGATGACCAGGTTGGCAGGCGGCGGCGGCAAGAACTGGCACAGCAGGCTTTCGCGCACGAATTTACCGCGGTTCACGGGTGAGCTTTGCAGCGGTTTGGAATGCAGAGCCAGCAGGCTGCCTTGCGTGAGCAAGCCCTTACGTTGTGTGGCATTGGTCGCGACGAGGGCGAAGGCATCGCCGGCGGGCGCGGCCAGGCCGTAGAACGTGGCCAGGGCGTTGTTGGCGAACGTGTAAGGGGCCGTGAGCAGCGTCTTCAGCTTGCCGCCGTCTTCGAAGATGACATGGTCGACGAAGCTTTCGGTCTCTAGCTTCAACAGGCCCGGAATGGCGTCGGTGTAGCCGGCGTACGACGCCGAATCGCGCTCGAGGTTGCCGACTTGCTCGAGATCCAACCACTGGCGGTGGAAGCTTTTGAAGGTTTCGCGGGCGCGCGGGGCTGCCAGCAGCCGTTCGGCTTGCGTGCGCACTTGGTCTGGCGTTTTCAGCCGATCAGCCGCGGCTTCGTCGAGCAAGATTTGGTCGGGCAAGGAGCCGCGAAACAGGTACGAAAGGCGCGTCGCCATTTCGTACGACGAAAGGTGCAATACGCCAGGGGCCGCCTGGGCGGCGCCCAGCTCCGGCCGGTACAGGAAATCGGGCGATTGCAGCAGTACCTCCATCACCATGCGCACGCCGTCGAGCGCGGTCGTGTTCGCCTGGCCCCAGGCGTACACCGCGTGCAAACGTTGAGCTTCGTCGGCTGCCAGCGGGCGGCGGTAGGCGCGCGACCCAAAGCGTTGAATGAAACCGTCGACACAGGTGTTGTCGGTTTCGCTGCAGCCGAGCAGGGCGCTCACGTTCTTGGTAGCGCGCTCGGCGATACCTTCGGCGGCTGATTTATAGGCTTCGGCCAGCAACGTGGTCACGGTTTGCGCGTCAGCAATGTTGTTGAAGCCCAGGGCGCGCGCTTCGGGCGGAAAGTCTTTGCCGGGGTTGCTGGCGTCGTTCGCGAGCTCGGCGACGGTGTTGTCGTACTCCTCACGTGTCAGGCGCCGTAGCGGCGAGGGCCCGGGGTTCAAGCCAGTGCCCAGCCGCTGGCACTCGCTCTTGGTGTCGAAGCCCGAGCCGGGCGTGGTGCTGCCGGAGCCACCTGCCGTACCGTTGAGCCCGACGCTGCCGCCGAGTGAACCTGCGATGTTGCCTTGGCAGCCTGCGAGCGTCGCTAGCAAGAGCCACGAGCCAATCCTGCGAGCAGGCATGCGATCTCCTAAGACTGAGCCGTCAAGCACCACCCCAGTGAGTGCTGCCCGCCACCGGCTTTATGAGCTTCGCCGGTTTTTTATGCGGTTTCCTGCGTGAAAGTGCGATGTGACGGCGTAAAGTTCTGACCTGGCGGGACATCCTCCACGCACGCTGCACATTGCAGCTCCAGAGCCGAATTTCTCGGCACCTACGCCTACATCTTCACCCAACCGCAGCGCACGTGCTACCACCCGTCTCAACCGCAGGCGGGTAGCTCAGCGGTAGAGCTCTGGTTTTACACACCGGCTGTCGCAGGTTCGACCCCTGTCCCGCCTACTAGAAAAGCGTATGAACATCCTTCTCTTCCTGGTCTTCGGATTCTTCGTCGG
>JAYUYU010000600.1:0-4675 GCA_043752365.1 Myxococcales bacterium
CAGCCCAGCCACTATTCGATGTCTTGCGCCGCGATTCGCGCCGCGTTGTACCCGCACATGCCGTGCACGCCTGCGCCTGGATGAGCGTAGCTGGAGCACAGGTAGAGGCGTGCAACGGGCATGCGGTAGCGGAAGTAAGGGAAGGCGGGGCGGAACAGAAGTTGGCGGTTCCACGCGTTGGAGCCGCCGCCCAAGTCGCCGCCGAGCAGGTTGGCGTTCATGCGTTCCAAGTCGTTCGGCGCGTGGGCTTTGCGCGCTAGAACGAGCGAGCTGAAGCCTGGCGCGAGGCCTTCGATACGCTTGACGATGCTGTCGGCAAAGCGTTCGCGGGAGGCGTCCCAGCCGCCTGGCAGCTCTGACGGTACGCGTGAGTAGACGTACAGCGTTTGCCCACCAGGCGGAGCGCGCGTGCCGTCGATCAAACTTTGTTGCCCGATGACCAAGTAGGGTTGCTCAGGCAACTTGCCGGCCCGCACTTCACGCACGAAGCGCGACAAGTCGTCGAGGCTTTCACCGGCGTGCACGACCGCGCTCATGCGTGCTTCCGGGACTTTCCACGGTACCGTGCTGCTGAGCGCTAAGTCGAGCTTGAAGGTGCCAAAACCGAGCGGAAATTTGCGCATTTTGCGCAGCAAGCCGCCAGGAACCTGCGCGCTTTCGAGCAGGTTCAACAGCAGGCTCGGTGCTGAGGTGTCGGCCAGCACGGCGCGCCCCGCGCGGATTTGTTCGCCGCTTTCTAGCAGCACGCCCGTGGCGCGGCGCCCATGGGTGACGACGCGCGTCACGCGCGAACCGAGGCGGAGGCGGCCGCCGTGTCGTTCGAGTAGGGTGAGCAAAGTGTTGGTGATGCTTTGCGCGCCGCCGCGCGGCACCGCGTAGCCGCCGGTCGACGCGGTTAGCCCGAGCATGTAGCCGAGGCCGGCACCGAACCAGTCGTCGGGACCGACGTCCACGTGCAGCGCCAAGCTGGGCAGCACGCGGCGCGCGGCTTCGCTCCGAAACAAGCCGCGCGAAAGCCTGCGCCCGCTCTGGGCAAACATGCGGGCGACGCGCAGTAGGTTCAGCACGCCGAGGCGCAGCGCCGGGCCGAGCGCCGGGAAGGGGTCCATGAGAGCCTCGAGCAGCCGGGGCTCGATTGAGCGGTGAAATGCCGCCAGCTTTCGCCAGGCTTGGCCGTCGGCGTCGCTGCCAAAGTGGCGCGCCGCCAGCTCTACGTCGCGCGCAATGCAGGCATGGCTGCCGTCGAGCGCGGGGTGGCAGCTTTCCAGCTCGGCGTTTTGCCAAACCAGGCCCGCGCCCTCGAGGTCCAGCGCGCGGAAGGCGGGGCTGCTCCGGCCGAAGGGAAAGAAACCGGCACCCACGTCGTGCACGAAGCCGGGGCGCGTGCATTCTTCGCTGCCCAGCGCGCCTCCAGGGCGGCGTGGGTTGGCCTCCAGCACCAGCACGCGATGCCCGCGTTTTGCCAGCGTGCAGGCGGCAACCAGGCCGTTTGGCCCTGAGCCAATCACTACGACATCCGGGTCCGTCAAACCGGGGGCAGCCTAGCTCAGGCCTGGTCTCGCGCTCGTACTCAATCCTCGGTCCTCACGACTCAATACTGTCCCCAGCTTGCGCAGGCGGCGAACCTTGGCTAACCAGCGCTGTGGCGAAAAAACGCAAACCCAGCCCACCCCTCGTCCCACTGACGGGCAAGCAGAAAAGCTACCTGCGTTCGCTGGCGCACAAGCTGAAGCCCGTGGTCCAAGTCGGTCATCAAGGGGCGACGGAGGCCGTGCTCGCTGCAGTCGAGGTCGCGCTCGAGCGCCACGAATTGATCAAGGTCAAGGTTTCGGGCGAAGCCGAGTCCGACGCCGCCGACATCGCGCCGCTGCTCGAGAAGGCCTCGCGCAGCCAAGTTGCTCAAATCATCGGCCACACGGTGGTCTTGTACCGCCGGCGCGACAAGGACCCGAAAATCGTCCTGCCTCGCATCAAGCCCAGTAAGGCTGGGGCGCCCAAGCCCCTGCACCCCACCGCGGCAGGCCTTCCCGCCGACGATGACGACGACGGTGATGACTTCGCAGACGACGACGACCTGGAGTAGGCTAGCGGTCGTGGCGAAAAAGTCGACCAACGAGCGCGTGCCGCGTCAGCAATCCTCCAGCAACCTGGCCTGGCTCGACCTGGAAATGACGGGCCTGAACCCGCAAGAAGACGTCATCTTGCAGGCGGCGCTGATCATCACCGACGCGCAGCTGAACGTACTCGAAGAGTTCGTTTGCGACGTGTGGCAACCTGACGCGCTTTTGGCGCGCATGGTGCCGTTCGTCAAAGAAATGCACGAGACGACCGGTCTCACCGGGCGCGTGCGCAAATCACGCGTCGACTTGCTGGTAGCGGAGCGCAAGCTGCTGGAACGCGTGGCCGGCTGGTGCACTTACCCTGCCGTTCTGTGCGGTAATACCATCGGGCAGGATAAGCGCTTCGTGGATCAATGGATGCCGGGGCTTTCGGGCTACCTGAGCTACCGCACCATCGACGTAACGTCGGTGAAGCTACTGGCCAAGGCTTGGTACGGTGAAGAAGCCGTCTACGAAAAGCCGGTCAAGGGCGAGCATGACGCCCTCGTCGACATCCAGAACTCGATTGCCGAGTTGGCTCACTACCGCGCGACCGTCTTCAAAACGGCTTGAGAATTGCCGCCGCGTAGCCGCTTGGCGGAGTCGACCATGGCCAAGAACTCGCGGCGGTCACCGTGCGGGTCTTGGCCCAAGGCGCCGGCCGCTAGCGCACGCGCGGTGTCGAGCGAGCTTTGCTTGACGTCCGCGGAGCCGCGCAGCACGAGCGCCACGTTGGCGACCGCGACGCCAAAGCGGTAGTCGTCGGAGGCTTGGTCGATGGGCTTGCTGTTGTCGGCAACCACGACGCTGAATTTCGTGCTGACGTCGCCCTGCGGCGGCTTGTAGCGCACGCTGACGGTCATCAGCTCGGTCGAGGCCGCCGAGGGCGTTGGCGCGCCAGGCGCTTGGTACTTCAACGGGTCCACGGACGGCGTGGCGGGGGCGGTCACGCCTCGGGGCACGATTTCATACAGCGCCGTAACGCTGTGGCCGGCGCCGATTTCGCCGGCGTCCTTCTTGTCGTCGTTGAAATCTTCCTTTGCCAATAGGCGATTTTCGTAGCCAATCAACTTGTAGCTGGCGACCTTGAGCGGGTTCATTTCCACTTGCAGCTTCACGTCTTTGGCGATGGTGACGAGCGTCGAGCCGGCTTCGCGCACCAAGACTTTGCGCGCCTCGGTCAGCGTGTCGATGTAGGCGTAGTTGCCGTTGCCCTTGTCGGCCAGCATCTCCATCGTCGAGTCTTTGGTGTTGCCGGTACCGAAGGCGAGCACGGTCAAGAATACGCCGGTCTTGCGCTTGTCTTCGATCAGTCGCGTTAGCTCACCATCGCTCGTGGTGCCCACGTTGAAGTCGCCGTCGCTGGCCAAAATGACGCGGTTGATGCCGCCCTTCTGGAACTGCTTTTGCGCGACCGCATACGCCAGCCGAATGCCCTCGCCGCCGTTGGTCGAGCCGCCCGCCTCCAAGCTGTCGAGCGCTTTCAAGATCTTGCCGCGTTCGCGCCCTGACGTGGCTGGCAGCACCAGGCCGGAATTGCCGGCGTAGACCACGATGGCGATCGAATCCTGCGGACGCAGCGAGTCGGTCATCAGCGCCAGCCCGCGCTTCACGAGCGGCAGCCTGTCGGGCGACATCATCGAGCCCGAGACGTCGATCAGGAAAACCAGGTTGCGCGCCGGCACGTTCTCTGCGCGCATTTCCTGGCCCTTGATGCCGATGCGCACGAGCTTGTGAGCGCTGTTCCAGGGGCAAGACGTGACCTCGGTGTTGACCGCGAACGGTGCGCTTCCGGTCGGCTTGGCGTAGTCGTACGTGAAGTAGTTCACCCATTCTTCGATGCGGATCGCGTCCTTGGGGGGCAGGCTGCCGTCGGCCAAGAAGCGGCGCGAGTTGGCGTAGGACGCGGTGTCAACATCGACCGAAAACGTGCTCAGCGGCTGGTTTTGCACACTGAGGAACGGGTTCTCGGTCACGTGCGCGTAATTCTCGGTGTTCATCTCGGCGTCGCGCTCGATGGGCGCGCTGGTGGGTGCGGGTCGCGGCGCCAGCACCGCGACCGGCTTGCCTGGACTCGGCGCGCGCATGGCGTGCGAGCCCCCCAGGCGCCCCATGCCGACTCCCAAGCCTTTGCCGCCGCCACCCACGCCGCTGCCACTTAGGCTCGTACCGCTAACCGCGACCTTGGGCGCGGCCGCTGTGCTCTTGCTGGCATCCTGCCTTTTCTCGGTCAGTGCCTCGGCGGCAGGCGCTGGCGCCGCGGGTGCTGGGGCGGCTTCCTCCTTCAGCGGCGACTCGGTAACAAGCGGCGACTCGGTAACCGCCACCGCTTGCGGCTGGGGCTGGGCGTCGTTGCCCGAGGCGACCGTGGTGGGTGGCTGTGTGCGCTCGGCGCTGCCGGCGCTAGGGGTTTGCGAGCACCCTGCCAGCAGCGACAACGCCACCCAACCCACGATAGACCTACGAAAACGCGAGAAAATACGCACCGACGGCGTCGCCACGGCATTCATGTGAAACCTCCAAAAAACTAACTGGCGATTACAGACGCCGGTTAACGCTGAAAGTTCTGAAGAACT
>JAYUYU010000601.1:0-11432 GCA_043752365.1 Myxococcales bacterium
CCGACAAGGGAGGCAATCTCCAGTTCACCGGCAAGTACACGGGCGGCGCGGTCGGCACCATCGACTTCGATCTCGAAACGCAGAGCGACTCCATTCACAACGAGCTATTTCACCGCCAAAAGTTGCCGGAAATCGCTCAGTATCAGCACTTTTGCATGAGCGGCGTCGCCAGCGCGCTGCAAGCTTTCGACGATCCGCTGTTCATCGAGGCCAACGGGAAGACCGTGCTCGACAACACGCTCGTGGTGATCGGCACCGAATACGGCTTGGACCACGGCCTCAGCGGAGTGTTCCACGCCGTAGCGGGCGGGCACGGGCACTTCAAGTCGGGCTTCTTCCCGAACCAAGCCAATGTCATCGATTTTTACGACACGCTGCTCAAGCCCTACGGCATCCCGTCTGGCATTGGCACCCGGCACGCTGTCTTCCGGCACACTCCGCAGGAGCTGACGGCGATCCTGGCGTAGCGAGCTTACGCGGTGAGCGAGTAGACGGCCTGAGTGATGAAGAAGCTACAACCTTGAGCTACTTTGGCGAGGACACGCTCGTCCTCCGCGCCTCGCGCCTCGTGCCGCTCGGCGATCAGCACTCCGCCGCCCGTTGCCTCGCGCGCCTCGCTGTGGCGTGCTCGGTAGGCGTCCTCTAGCCGTCCGTTCGACTGGATTCGTCCTGCAAATCGTAGACGACGAGCGCATCGATCGGCAGTCGAGCGATGCGCTCATTTTGCAGACGCGATCTCGCCGCCCTCACTCGTAGCGCGCCGTATAGTTGCCCACTTCGGCCGCGAAGAAGGCGTAGGACAGGGAGCGCACGGGGGCTGTGCGTCGTAGCGCGACCGTGACCCCGGCGCGCTCGAGCGTGACCAGACTCTTGTTGCCAACGCGGCTCGGGAGCATGGCCTCGAGCCCAGGATTGTTCAGCTGCGCGGGCATGTGCAGCGTGAAGTTGAGAGTTTGGCCATCGAAGGCCAGCGCGTCGAAGCCGGACGTATCGCGGAGGTCGAGCCAATCCAGCAGTTGCTGCGCCGAAATCAGCGCCACCGCGTCCGGAGCGCGCTTGGCAATCTCGCTGAGCAGGGCGCTGCGGAAGCTGTCTTCCAGCCCGCCCGAATAGTCGTAGTGCGTGCCGACGAAGCCCACGAACTCGCTGGGGCCCAGGGCGCCGTCGAAGAGCTTGCCGATAGCCTGGGACAAGGTTGCCAGTGTCGCTCCGGCCTCGAAGTACTCGTAGTCCATGTCGCTGACGAGCTGAAAGACGTCGATGAGCTCGCCGTTCGTTGCTGTGAAGCGCATCGGCATCGCGGAGCCATTTAGGCGCCCTAAGCGGTTCAGGGTGCCGGGCAGCGCGTAGGGCGTGTAGTTTTCATCCAGGCGGATGCCCAGCTGAAGCTCGACCTTGGGGTGTGAGTCCCAGTCGGCGAAGACGAAGCAGTGGCTGCGGTTGGTTCGCGCGGCAGGGATGCCGTAGTCCTGCTCGAACTCCGTGAGCCGGGCCTGAAACCGCGCAAGTAGGTCGGCCGGGCTCGTCCAAATGGCGCAGCCGCCGTCGCGGTCCATCGCGACGTGGGGACCCAGCTCGAAGCCGCTGGCCACGAGCGAGGCGGCGACGCCGTTCTTGAGCGCGCTCACGTTGCTGTACACCCACGAGGTAGCCCGAGCGCAGGTCCACTTCTCGACCGAGCAGCCAACTTTGCTGTAGCTCGGCGACTTGAGCGTGTCGAAGAAGGGGACGGTGCCGTTGTTGTTGTGGTCGTCGCCCGTCATCACCACGGCAAGCTTGCGTCCCTCCGGCAGGTACCAAAGCCGTGGTAGTGGCAAGGCGTCGCCCAAAAGCTCGTGCAGCACTCGCAGGAGTAGCCGTTGCTGCTCATCGGCTTGGGGGATCTCGAAGTTTTTCGTGTCGAGGAAGGCTTGGAACAGCTCGGAAGAACGCGGCACGGCGTCCAGCTCGGTGCGCCCCGCCCGCGCCGGATCGCCCTGTCGGGTCAGGATCACCGAGCAGCTAACCTCGAACGCCAGCGAGGCGGCCTTGCCGGCTCCGGGCCCAATCCCTTGGAGCAGCGTGACGACCGGGAAAGTGCTGACCGAAGCGTCGGCTGAAAGCAGCTTGCCCTCGACCTCGGTGCCCGGCAGCGCCGTGTGCAAATCCGCCGGGCCGTGGAATTGCAGCGGCACGTCGCCGATCCCCCAACGTGACGTTTCCAGCTGGAAGTAGCCGTCGGTCAACGCGCCGGGCTGCCGAGCGACGCCGAGCAGCGGGTCGAGCTGGGCATCGGGTCGCAGGCTGAGCAGACGACCGCCTTGCGCGACCCAGGCGGAAAGCGCGTTCACCTGCTGCTCGTTCAGGGGAAGGCCGGGCAAGAGGGCCGCGGCGTAGCTCGGGAGCCGCGCCAGCTCATCCAGACCCAGGAGCTCGAAGCTGGAGATCCCTTCGGCCTTGAAGATCTCGGCATAGTAGTTGGCGCAGGCCGTGGTCGATGCCCCGGAGATGATCGCGATCGGACGGCCCGACCACGTGCCCGGCAGGGTCGGCAACGTGGGATCCACCACGGCGCCACCCGCTGGCGAGGCCGCGCCCGAGGCCGCGCCCGTGACCCCGCCGGTGTGGGCGCCCCCGACCGCGCGGGGCCCGGCGCTGCCTGCCATGCCGCCGCCCGCCGCAGCAGGCATGCGCCCGGCCCCGGCCTCACCGCACGCGAGCGCGAGCGCGCCGCAAGTGCCAACAGCCAGAAGCGCGGACAGGGAAGGCATGGGTCTCGCGAAGTCGGCTCGGGCCTACTTGGCCTGGCCCACGCACGCCTGCTGGACGCGGCTGGCTGCGGGGGACGAGGGATGGCGGCGAACGAAGCTTTCCGCCGCTGCGCGCGCCTCGCTGACTCGGCCACTCTTGCACAGCGCAAAGACGCGGGCCGCCTCGGCCTCGGCGCGCATCAGGCCTTGCGGGAAGCGCTGGTCGTACTTCGTCAGCGTGCCCAGCGCCTGAGTGGCGGCGCCGCCGCCCAACTGCCGCTGCGCGACGCCGAGCAGCCGCGCCTCGTCGAGTAGCGGATCGGCCTGGGCAGCGCCCGGGACAGCCGAGGTCGCGCGCCGAGGCTCGGGCAGAGCCGCTGCTGCTCCTAGTGGCTCGGTTGAGCCAGGGCCAATGACTTGCGCTGGTGGTGGCGGGCTCACGGCCGGCGCGACGGGCTGTTGCGCCGTCACTTGCTCGCGGGGCCTCACGGGAGCGGGCGAATCGCTCGGCGACTCGGAGACGAGCCAGTGCACGCCGCCCCAGCCGCCCGCTACGATGGCGACTCCGACCAGTAGCTTGGCGCCCAGGCCGAGGCCGAGGGTCGAGGCGGCGCTCGCCGAAGAGGCAGCTGTTCCCAGCCCCACCACGGTAGCGCCCGACGCCACCTTGATCATAAGGGATCGCCCAACCCGCGACACCTGCTCCGGCGACGGCTCGCGCGCCGCACGGCTCGCGCGCAGCAAGGCTTGGGTGCGCGGCGAAAGCTCGCTCATGACCTGTCTCCCTGCTTGTCGAGGGCTCGCTTCAGCCCAGCCTCCAGCGCGTGGCGCGCGTGCCTGAGGCGCGTGTAGGCGCTGTTGAGGTTCAGATCCAGCACTCGCGCCACTTCGACCACCGGCATTTGCTCCAGCTCAACCATGACCAGCATGTTTCTCTTGTCTTCAGTCAACTCGCTCAGCACGTGCTCGATCAAGTCCGCCGCTTGCCGCTGCACGAGTTGGTCGAAGGGATCAGGCCCGGCCGCGGCGTTCAGCTCGTCGAGCGTGCCCGTGTCGACGACGCTGAAGCGATGGGCTCGATGCCGGAGCTGCTCGCGTTGTCGCGCCGCCACCCGCATCACGATCCCGAAAATCCAGGTGCGGAGGCTGGAGCGCGCCTCGAAGTCCTCGAGCCGTCGATGGATGACCAAGAACACGTCCTGGACCGCGTCCTCGACCTGGCTTTCAGGCACTCCCAGGCGGCGCAGATTGCGCCAAACGAATGCTGCGTATTCTGCATAGATCTCCGCCACGGCAGGCGTGCTGGCCGGCGAAACGGGCGGGCCTTCGAGCTGACTCGACGGGAGCAAGCTCAAGGCCTGGGTGAACGCGGGATTCGGATAGCAAATGAGTACGGCAGCTGGGCCAATCCGTTCACTCTGCTCGGGGATACCCCGGGCCATGAAAAAAACGAGTAGTTCCAGGGCATTGCGGGCTGAACCTCGCCGTCAACGGCAGCCGCGGCGTGAAACGTAGAGGTCGACCGAGCCGCTCCGTCCCGAGGCGAGGAAGAGCTCGGAGCCGTCCGCGGTCACCGAAGCGTCGCCATCGAGGGCCGCGCTGTTGAGCTCGCTGACCGGAGCCGGCGCCCCGAAGGCCTGGTCGGTGCTCTCACGGCTTGCCAGCCAGATGTCGAGCTGGCTGGCGCCGGTGGAAACGAACAGGCGGAGCCCGTCTGGCGAAAGGCTGGGATACCCAAAGTGCGAGTGCGGCTCGCCGCCGGTGAACGAAGGCACGGGCGCAGGCGCCCCGAACGCATCGCTTCGCGAGGCTCGGACACTGACCATCACCGTCCCGACCCCGAAAGCCTCCTCGGTTGTATTGTAGTAGAGAGTCAGGCCATCCGCGCTGAGCGAGGGAGCGACGGACGGCACCGGGCATAGCGCGTTCAGGCGCGTCGGGGCGCCCCAGGGCTCGGTGGGCGTCGACCGCGTAGCCTGGTACAAGCAGTTCGGGCCGTCACGGTTGCCGCTGAAGAACAGCTCGAGCTCGTCGGGCGTCGTGGTGGGATCGGCTTCACCACCGGCGGTGTTCAGCTCCGTGAGCGGCGTCGGGGCGGAAAACGGCGCGCGTCGATCCGCGCGACGCGCGACCAGTAGATCCCAATTATTGTCGCTGACTTCGGAGTCGAAGTAGTACGTGAGCCCGTCCGGCGTGATGTGTCCGCCGCAATCAGGCCGCGGCGTGTTGAGCTCGACGAGCGGCTCAAGGGGGCCCCAGACCTCAACACAAGGCTCGACCGGTTCGATGGGCCCAGCGCCAGCGCGGGCACCGGCGCCGTCGCTAAAGCCGATGTTGATGTCCGAGCTGCCCGGACTGCAGGACCACGCCGAAAGCGCGGTCAGCATGAGACCGGAAATCTGGAGCGCGCGCCGCGCCGTTGTCGGCACCGGCTCAGAACGCAAACTGCAGACCGCCTTCCAAAGAGCCGCCCACCACTGGGATGGCGTACACGGGCCTCACGTAGTCGACGACGAAGCGCGGGTGATGCGGCCGCACTACCCCGGTTGCCGCCAGCACGAGCGACCAGTGCGAGCTGAGCCGCGTCTCGGACTTCAACGCCAACAGGGGCGAAAGCAGCAGCGTCGAGCCCTGGCCGGGGCGCGCCACGCCGCTGGCCTGCGCGGTTAGCCTTTCGACCGCCGCGCCCAAGCACAAGCCCGAGGTGATCGGGCGCGTGGCGATCACAGCGAAACAGCCGCTGGCCGTCGCCGTCCAGCGACTGATGCCCGCTCCCTCGCTGCTGCTACCGACTCGCGCGTCCTGCTCTGGGGCGTACGCCAGCGTGAGCTGCGTCTGCCAGCGGCCGCGCCTCAGCCCCACGCCCGCGCCGAACTCGGGAGCGAGTCCCGGCAGCGCACCGACCACGGCCCCGGCGAAGGCCAGCATGAAAGGCGAAAGGGGCGGACTCTCGACCGGCGCGGGTGGGGGAGCTGGCTCCGCCCGTGCTGGCGGTTCGGCAGTGGCCTCCACCCGGGCGCCGGGTTCGAGGGCCAGCGCGATCACGACGGCGCTGGCCTGGAGCACGGCGCCGCAAGAACCGCCCTCCAAGCGGCGGCGACCGCTGGAAGCGCCTGTCACCACGACGTCGGCTCGCCAGCGCCCGTTGGCCCTCTGCTCGACCTGCACCTGAGCTTCCACGGACCGTCCGCCCGCCGGATTGAGCGGGTCACCCAGCAGCGCCTGGATGACTCGCTCAAGCTCGGCCAAGTTCGGACACTCCGGCGGCGCGATCCAGGTGACGCTGAGGCCAGGCACCTGCGCAGAAGCCAGCCCTGGCGTCCCCAGGACGAGCGCCACCGATAGCGTGCGCAGCCAGGCGCCGCGCCCGAGGCAAGGCGGCTGGCCGCTTGGGGTCTCAGCACTGCCAGTGACCACCTGAACCTGGATAGCCGATCGCCGGGCCCAGCGTCCAGCTGCGCGAGCTGGTCGGGCCTTGGCTGGCACGCTACTCGATTGGATAACCCCGCCACAGCCAGCGCAAAGCGTCCGGGAAGTCCACGGCGCCGTGCATGCCACCGTGGACGTCTTCGCCGAACATGAACCGGTAGTGATAGCCCTTGGTCTTGAGGGCGGCCGCTAAGGCCTTGTTCTCTTCCGACCAGTTCATGCGCGGCCCTTGGTTGATGTGCCTGCGACGACAGCCTCGTTGTCTTTGACGGGCTGGTCTGAGCATTCACGGTCGAGTTGGGACGGATCCACGCCAAGCTCGGACCAACGGTGTGTGAGCCCCTGGTTGCCTGCCGCCCCGGTTTGTCTCCTGGCCCTCGCGCTGGTGGGATGTTCTGCCGAACCCGCCGCAGTTCCGGCAAGCCCGGAGCCTGCCGGGAGCGCGGGGAGTACCGGAAGCGGAGGCCAGGCCAGTAGCAACCCCTTGGCCGACAACGGCCCGCTGGATCCGGTCCAGGCGTGCCTCACGCGCGACGCGGGGCCTTCGCCGCTGAGACGCCTGACTCGCTTCGAGCTGAACAACACGCTGCGCGATCTGGTGGGGGACGCCTCGCATCCGGCGGACGTGTTGCCCCCCGAGGAGCTGGGTAACGGCTTCGGCAACGACGCTGAGGCGCTCAGCGTGAGTCGGCTCATGGTCGAGAAGCAGCTCGACCTGACGCGCGGTGTGGCAGAGCGCGTGGTCGCCGCTCAACCGTTGGACCAGCTCTTGGGCTGCGACGCGGCGCAGCTCGCGGACATGGCTTCCGGTTGCCTCACCCGCTTCATCCGCGAGTTTGGCGCCCGCGCCTACCGCCGCCCAGTGACGGACGAGGATCTCCAGGCGCCGCTTCAGGCGTTCGCGAAGCTTTCGGCGACCGAAACGCCGGAGCTGGCCGTGCGGGCCGCGCTCCAGACGCTCTTGATTTCGCCGCACTTCGGCTACCGCGTCGAAGCGCCGGTCGCGGCCGCGGGGATGCTGGTGCCAGTGCCTGCCTTCGAGCTGGCCAGCCGCCTTTCGTACCTGCTCTGGAGCTCGATGCCGGACGCGGCGCTGCTCGAGGCTGCGCAGCAAGGGCAGCTGGCCACGGCCGAACAAGTGAAGGCGCAGGCGATTCGCTTGCTGCAGGACCCGCGGGCTCGCGAGGTCGTGAGCTACTTCAACGGAGTGTTCTTTCGGCTCGAAGGCAGCGAGGGGGCGACCAAGAACGCCGTGGACTTCCCCGAGTTTTCCGGGATGGCGCCGCTGCTCAAGCAGGAAGCGCTGCTGCTACTGGACGACGTTGTCTGGAATCAGCAGGGCGGGCTGCCCGCGCTCTTTTCCGCCAATCACTCGTTCATGAACAAGGCGGTCGCCGACTACTACGGCATCTCGGGTCCCCAGGGTGAAGCCTTTGAGCGTGTGGAGGTGGCGGGCGGGCGGCGCGCGGGCCTGCTCACGTCCGGCATCATGCAGGCGGTGTTGACGCCGGGGGTGCACTCGAACCCCACGGTGCGCGGCGCCTTCATCCTGGAACGACTGCTGTGCACCCCGCCGCCCGATCCGCCTTCGAACCTCAATGTCATGGAGCCCATGTACACGCCGGACCAAACAACGCGCGAGCGCTTCGCGACGCATGCGGCATCCCCGGCCTGCATGGGCTGCCACAGCTTGATCGATCCGATCGGTTTCGCCTTCGAGAACTACGACGCCGCGGGGCGCTGGCGGGACATGGACAACGGCAAGCCCGTCGATAGTAGCGCGGTCATCAGCGGCGACGTGGACATCGCCGGGCCCAACCAGAACGCCGTCG
This sequence comes from Myxococcales bacterium, assembly GCA_043752365.1. Classification (GTDB taxonomy): domain Bacteria; phylum Myxococcota_A; class Polyangia; order Polyangiales; family Polyangiaceae; genus PMG-095. The sequence continues at coordinate 7,991 of JAYUYU010000601.1, forward strand.
AGCTCGGTGCCAAGCTGGCCGGTAGCGGCCAGGTGCAGCGCTGTTTCGTGCGCCACTGGTTCTCGTTCGCCTACGGTCGCGGACAGTCCGAGCGCGACCTGTGCAACCGCGCCGAGCTCGAGGCGGCGTTCGCGCAAAGTGGCTTCGAGATCCCCGCGCTGCTGGTCGCCCTCACTCAAACTGACTCCTTTCGGTTCCGCACCGCCAGTAGCCCGTAGCTGGACCAAGTACGATCATGGCAAACATTTTCAGGCCACGCCCGCTCAGCCGCCGCCACGCTCTCAAAGGAGCTGGAGTCTGCATCGCCCTGCCGTTCCTGGAGGCCATGCTGGCGCCGCGGCGCTCGTACGCGGCGGTGCCCAAGCGCTTCATCCCGTTCTATTCGCCGGGCGGCACCGTTTACGAACAGTGGCGTCCCACCGGCAGCGAATCGAGCTTCAGCTTCGGATCCATCCTCGAGCCGCTCACGCCCCTCAAGTCACAACTTCTGATCGTGGATGGCCTAGAAATCAAGGTGGCGCAAGAGGGCTACGGCCACCCGCACACGCGCGGCATGGCCGGAGTCTTGACGGGTCAGCCCACCAACGAAGGCCCCTACGAAACGTGCGGCGGCAAGTCGGGATTCGCCAACGGGCCCTCGATTGATCAGGTCATCGCGCGAGCGATCAGCACGACTACTCGCTACAACTCGTTGTATTTCGCGGTGCGCTGGCCCACCTACTTCTACGGCGGCGTGCGCGTCGCGCCCACGAACGTCATCAGCTACGAGGCCGCCAATAAGCCCATTCCCCCAGAGACCGATCCGATAGCCACCTTCAACCGCCTCTTCGGCGTTACGGAGCCGGGCATGGCGTCACCCAATCGAAAGCTGGACGCCTCCGTCCTGGACGCCGTGGTGCCGGAATATGAGCGGCTGGCGCAGCGCTTGAGCGGTAGTGACAAACAGCGCGTGGAGGAGCACCTGGCCAAGATCCGCGAGGTGGAGCTGAGCCTCGCGCAGCTGCCCGTCGATGGTGCCGTCTGCAACACCGCGCTCGGCGCGAGCCTGAGCGCTCCCTACGCGTCTAACTCGGCCGAGGACCGCTGCGATGGTTGTGTCGAAGCCTCCAACGACAGCCTGATCCCCAAGACCGGCAAGGCGATGATTGATATCCTGGTGCTCGCGCTGAGCTGCGATTTAACCCGGGTTATCACCTTTCAGTGGATGGACCTGGCAGCAAACAACAGCTTTCCGTGGCTGGGACTCGACGACACTCACCACGGCTACCAGCACGATCGCGGCTACCAGCCGGACGGCATTGCCAAAATAGACAGGTGGTACGCCGAGCAGTTCAAGTACCTGCTGGACAGCCTCGCCGCGGTCAACGACGGCGGCGCGACTTTGCTCGATAATAGCCTGGCCTTCTGGTTCAAAGAGATCTCGCATCCGAACACGCACAGTCACGTGAACATGCCCTTCGTCCTCGGCGGTAGCGCGGGCGGCGCCGTGCGACCCGGGCGGTTTGTGCAGTACCCGAACCAGTCTCACAACGGCCTTCTGATAAGCCTGCTCAACGCGTTCGGCGTGCCCGCGGCGCAGTTCGGCAAGACCGAGTACAGCAGCGGGCCATTGAGTGGCTTGACCTGACAGGGGTGCCAGATGAAGCGAACCTACCAGGATAGAACGGCGTTGCTGCTGGCGTTGGCGTTGTTGTCGGGGGCGTGCTCGGACCCAGAGACGGGGTCCCTCGGCACGACGGCGGGCGCTCCCGCTGCTGGTCAAGCTGTCTTCGGCGGTGCCGCCCAGGCCAGCGCGGGCGGAGCTGGGGGCGCGCCCAGCGCGGGTGCCGGAGGAAGCTTTACGGCCGGAGCCGGCGCTCCGTCCACGCCCGGCGGCACCGCGGGTCTCGGTGGGGTCCAGGCGGGCGGTGGCGCCAGTTCGGCAGGGGCCGGTGGCGCGCTCGGCGAGGTCAGCCTCAGCCGGGACATTGCACCGTTCATCACCAGTACCTGCGGACTTGCGGGCTGCCACGTGGCAGGCAGCGCCCAGTGGCATGGGATGGACCTGGTGTCGGCCGCCGATATCTACGCCGCCTGGGTCAACAAGGCCGGCTTCGATCACTGCAACGAGGAGAAGGGCGGGGATCTGGAGTTTCCGACGCGGATCACCCCGCTTGAGCTGGGCGCCTTGGACAGCTACATCCTGGTCAAGGTCTCCGGGCCCGAGAGCTCTGCGGCGCCGCGTCGTATCGGATGCCGCCGCCCGCGACCTCCCCCTACTGGGAAGCCGGCGTGACGCCTACTTCGCCGCTATCGACAGAGCAGATAAGCTTGCTCAAGCAATGGATCCTCCAGGGAGCCAAAAACAATTGAGGCGCCGGCTCCCGGCCGTTTTCCGGAAAGCGGCGCTGGTCGCCACCGGGTTGTTTGCCGGAGCCTGCGGCGAAGCGCCAACGGGGCCGAGCGGTGTTTCGCCCGATCTGGACGTGTCGGTGCTGCGCGACATCAACCCCGAGCCGGGCGTGGTCGAGGTGCTCCTGTCCGCGGAAGTGCAGACGGTCGAGTACCTCGCTGGCAAAGCGACCGCTGTTTGGGCCTACCGTGACGGCGCCCGCCCAGGTGCGACCGCTACGGTTCCGGGACCGACCCTCGAGGTGCAGCGCGGCGATCGCGTGATCGTTCACTTCCAAAACGACCTGGCCGAAGCGTCGACCCTCCATTGGCATGGCCTCCGCTTGCCCAATGCCGCGGACGGCACTCCCGCTTCGCAGCTCCCGGTAGTCCCCGGCGGGAGCTATGTCTACGAATTCGAGGCGCAAGACGCGGGGACGTTCTGGTACCACCCACATATCCAGGCGGACGTCGCGATCGAACGGGGCCTGTACGGTGCCGTTCGGGTGCTGGACGAGGGTTCTCCCGCGGTCGCGGTCGCCTCCGACCGGACCTTCGTCCTCGACGACGTCAAGCTCGAAAGCGACGGCCGGCTGGAAGCCCCTTATGGGCAGCCTGATTGCGAGCAGCGATCCCGATCGCCAGAGTGTGGCGCATGTCAGAAACAGCGACTGGCGGCCAAGTAGAGAAGCGGGCACGGCGTAAGCGAGCGGACTGGATCCCGGAGGTTCAACGCTGGCGCGCTAGCGGGCAGGACGCCGAAGCGTACGCAGCGGCGCACAGGTTGCATCCGAGGACGTTGACGTGGTGGGCGAGGCAGCTGGACGGCGGCGGAGCGAAACAGGGCAGCGGGGCCAAGCGAGGCCTGGCCAAGCCCAGTTCGAAATTCCTGCCAGCGAGGCTCACTGACTCGCGAGAGACGTCGGCGGTCGCGACCGTGCCGGAGCGCAGTGAGGTCGAAGTGGTGCTGCGTAACGGACGCCGCGTTGTGGTAGGCCGCGACTTTGAGCTCGAGGCGCTGGCGCGTCTACTCGACGCGGTCGAGGCGGGTGGCCCATGCTGACGTTGCCGC
>JAYUYU010000602.1:0-4666 GCA_043752365.1 Myxococcales bacterium
TTGATGGGGCCGGAAGCAAAGGCCGAGCTGCTGGCGCGGATTTGCAGTGACGACGAGTGCCGGTCGTTGAGCGACGGCCTGAGCTGTCCCGAGCACCACTTGGTGACCTTCGCGTTCTCGGCGAAGGAGAGCTTGTACAAGTGCCTTTACCCGCTGGGTGGCCAGTTCATGGACTTCAGCGCGGCGCGAGTGGTCGCGGCTGAGGGCGCGCTGAACGGCGTGCGGGTAGTGGGCGAGCTGACGTTGGAGCTCAGCGTGGACTGGTCGCCAGAGCTGCCGCGCGGGCGGCGGCTCCTGGCAAAGTTCACCGCCTCCGAGCAGCACGTAGCGAGCGCTGTGTTGCTGCCGGCTTAACGTTTCTTAAGCGGCCTAGGGGCTTGCGGTTGGAGGTCTCGGAATTATGTGAGGCCGTACTCAAAAAATCCGTGGCCCACCCCTCCCGCCGACCCACGCCCATTCCTGCCTCCGCTGAAGCGGCTGAAACCTCGACGAAAGGCGCTACTCGTCGCCGGTCTCGCGGCCGACCGCCGGTCATCTCTACCGAACGTCTGCTCGAGGTCGCTCGCGAGGTGTTCCTGGAGCTGGGCATTCGGGCCACCACTTCCGAGGTGGCGGCTCGGGCCGGCATCGCCGAGGGCACCATCTTTCATCGCTTCAAGTCGAAGGAAGAGCTGTTCCGCGCCGCGATGAATTTCGATCCGGAGGCCGAGGTGATGCTCGTCGAAGCGCTGTTGGCGCGGGGCGCCGACGGGGAGCTGCGCCAGACGCTGATCGCGTTTGCCGAACGCTTCCTGACCTTTGGTCGCGTGGCGCTGCCGGTGATGATGATGTCGTGGTCGAATCCGGACAGCCAAATGTGCGTCGCGCGCGTTTCCGAGCGCTCGTCTCGCTATCAACGTGTGCTGGGCGCGCTGAACGGCGTCTTCGCGACGGAGATGAACGCGGGCAGGTTGCGTCGAGTGGAGCCGGAGGTCATGTCGCGAATGCTGATCGGAAGCCTGCACCACTTTTGTATGACCGAGTTGCTCGTCGGTGAAGTGAAGAGCCGCCTCACGCATCGTGGTTTTGCCGAACAAGTCGTCGACGTGTTGTTGGCCTCGAGCGGCGGAGAACAATCGAGATGAAACGCTACGGATTGGGCTGGATTTCTGGTCAATTGGCGTCGTTGGTGCTGTTGACGACCGGGAACGCCGCGGCCACGCAGCCGCTAGAGTCGTTTTTGGAGCGCGCCAAGACGCACAGCTTCGACGCCCGCGAAGCCAGCGCCACGGAGCGTCAACGCCTGTCGGAAGCCGACGCCGCGGTCGGGCGCCTGGTGCCGTCGTTCTCGGCGCGTGGCGTGTACACGCGCAACCAGTACGAGGCCGCCGTGCAGCTACCGGGGACGGCCACCAGGCTGGTCATCACCCCGCTCAACCAGCTCGACGCGTTCTTGCAGCTGGACGTGCCCATCGTCGACTTGGCAAGCTACCACCGCTACAAGGCCGCGTCGGCGCTGGCGGCCAGTGCCACCGAGCAAAAGGGCGCGACCACCATCGACGTCGGGCGCAGCGTGGCGCGCTCGTACTACCAGTTTTTGGGGGCCGAGGCGCTGCTGCGGTCGGCGCAAGAATCGGTCAAGGCCGCTGAGGCCAACCTGCGGAGCGTCGACGACCGACGCTCCGCAGGCGCCGCAACCGATCTGGATCACGAGCGCGCCGCGGCTAGCGTGGCGCGAGCCGAGCAGGATTTGGCCGACGCGGAGCTGTCGAAGGCCTTGGCCGCGCGCGCGCTCGAGACCTTGAGCGGCCTTTCGCCCGTGCCCGCCGAGGCTTCGGCCGAGGACGACTTGCGGGGCGAAGGCGAGCTTGGCAACTGGCTTTCGCTGGCGGCGGCTACGCCCGGACAGCGCGTCGCGCAAAAGCTCGGAGAAGCCGCGGAGCAGAACCGCAAGGCCGCCAATCGAGCACTTTTTCCGACCTTGGCAGGGTCTGCGCAGGAGCGCATCACCAACGCGACGGGTTTCAGCGGCCGGACCAGCGCCTATACTCTTCAGCTCGTGCTGTCGTGGCGACTCGACTACGGCACCATCGCCAGCAACGACGCGCAGAGCGCTGCGCTCGACGTGCAGCGGGTGCGGGTGGAGCGCACGCGGCGCGCGGCCGAGGACGCGGCCTTCGAAGCCTTTCGTCGGGTCGAGGCCGGCGTCGTGAAGAGCCGCGCCGCGCGCGCTCAAGCTAGCGCCGCCGCGCGCGCCGCCGCGCTTTCGACCGACCGCTACGGCGCCGGCGTAGCGACGCAGCTGGACGTCACGCAGGCCCAGCGGGAGGCATTTCTAGCCGCAGCCGCCAAGATTCAGGCCGACGCCGACCTGGCATTTTCGCGCGCTTCTTTGCGCCTGGCCAGTGGTGTGCCGGTCTCCGACAAACGACCTCGTTGACGATTCAAAGACGAACATGAAAGCTCGCTTCGGCTCCGCCGCTTCGTTGTCGCTGACCCTCGCCCTGGTGGGCACGCTGTGGCTTCCGGGCTGCAAGGGCTCGTCGGCGGAAGCCGCAGCTGCAGCCGCGGCCGCAAAAGGAGACCAACCGGTCAGCGTCCAGACCGAACCCGCACAGAGCCTCGAGGTTCCGCGGACTTTGCGCCTGACCGGCACGTTGCGCGGTGATCGCGAGACGGACTTGGCCGCCAACGCCAACGGGCGCGTGCTGGCAACTTCGGTCGAACGCGGCGAGCAGCTCAAGCCGGGACAGGTGCTGGCTAAGCTCGATACGCGCGCCGCCGCGCTCTCGGCGGCCGACGCGCGGGCACAGGTCGACAGCATCAAGGCGCAAGCGGGGCTGGCTCGCATCGAGTGCGATCGGTACGAGCAGCTGAAGGCCAAGGGCGCGATTAGCGACTTGGAGTACCAGCAGAAGATTGGCCAGTGCGAGACCCTGCCGTTGAACGTTCAAGCGGCTTCGGCGCGTGCCGCGCTTGCCGCGCAGAACGTGGGCGACGGGATCATTCGCGCGCCGTTCGCGGGCGTCGTCACCGAGCGCTTCGTGGAGGTTGGCCAGTTCGTGCGTCAAGACTCGCGCGTGGTGACGATCGTTTCCGTCGACCCGCTGCGCTTGCAGATCACCGTACCTGAAGCGCAGGTGGCGGCCGTCAAGGAAGGCGCAGACGTGAGCTTCAGCGTCGCCGGCTACGTCGGGCGCCGCTTTACGGGCAAGGTGCGCTTCGTTTCTGGCGCGCTGCGAGCAACCACGCGTGATCTGGTCGCGGAGGCGATAGTGCCCAACGCCGAGCGCTTGCTCTTGCCGGGCATGTTCGCCGACGTCGAGCTCACGGTGGGTAGCGAGCGCCTGCCCAGCGTGCCGGCTGGCGCCTTGACGGAGCTCGACGAGCAGTCACGCCTGTTCGTCGTGGTCGACGGGCGGCTCGAGGAACGCATCGTCGCGCTGGGGCCAAAGCTGGGGGAGCGCGTTTCGATTAGACGCGGCGTGAAGGAAGCCGAGCAGGTCGTGGTGTCGGACCGCACCGGTCTCGGCAACGGCCGCAAGGTCCGCTAGGGCAAAAGGAGCGTTCAGCATGCAATGGCTTGCCCAAGTTTGCGTTCGACGCCCAGTTTTTGCCGGCGTTTTGATGTTGGTGATCGTGGTGCTGGGCGGCGTGGGTTACACCCGCCTCGGTCTCGATCAGTTCCCCAACATCGACCTGCCGTTCGTGCTCGTCACGACCACACTGGACGGGGCTGCGCCCGAGGAGGTCGAGACCGACATCAGCGACAAGCTGGAGGGCGCGGTCAACACGGTCGCCGGAATCGATGAACTACGTTCGACGTCGAGCGAAGGCTTCTCCCAGGTTGCGATCGCCTTCAAGCTCGAGAAGCCCAGCGACATCGCCGCGCAGGACGTGCGCGACAAAGTCAGCTTGGTACTGAAAGACTTGCCGCGCGGCATCGATCCTCCGGTGATCAGCAAGGTCGATCCTCAGGCCATCCCAGTCTTGCTGGTAGCGCTGCGCTCACGCTTGCCGATCCGCGACGTCACCGAAGTCGCCGACAAACGGGTCAGGCGGCAGATCGAGAGCATCTCGGGTGTCGGCCAGGTTACGATCATCGGCGGCCGAGCGCGGCAGATCCACGTGCGCATGGATCCGGTCAAGCTGCGCGCCTACAACCTGAGCGCGGTCGACGTCCAGCGTGCGCTGGCGACCCAGAACCTCACGACCCCGGGCGGCAGCGTCGATACCGGGCCGCAAGCTGTCACGCTGCGCATCGCCGGACGCGTCACCAGCATCGACGATTTGGCTCGAATCGTGATTAGGAGCGATGCCGGCTCCAGCGTGCGCATCAGCGACGTTGCGGCGGTCGAAGACGGCGAGGAAGAGCTGACGAGCATCGCCAGCTACGATGGCGAGCGCACCGTCACCCTTTCGGTGCGCAAGCAATCTGGTACCAATACGGTTGAGGTCGTCGACACGGTCTTGAAGCGCCTCGACGAGGTCAAGAAGACCCTGCCGGCTGGCATCAGCCTGGAGGTCGTTCGCGATAACTCGGCGCCCATTCGCACGGGCGTTGGTGCGGTCAAAGAGCACTTGGTCGTGGGCGCGCTACTCGCGGCTGCGGTCGTGTTGTTGTTCCTGGGCAACGCGCGAAGCACTTTCATCGCCGCCGTTTCGATCCCGATTTCGATCATCGGCA
>JAYUYU010000603.1:0-4664 GCA_043752365.1 Myxococcales bacterium
ACCGGCTCCTGCGTGAACGGATCCAAGCCGGTGTAGTACATCGACGTCGCCATCGACATGGGCGTCGGAATGAAGTCCTGCACTTGGCGCGGCCGCATGCCCTTGCGCTTCAAGTACAGCGCTAGCTCGACCGTGTCGGCCAAGGTCGAGCCAGGGTGCGCGGTGATGAAGTACGGCACCAAATACTGCTCTTTGCCGGCCTTTTCGCTGGCTTTACAGAACGCCTCGGCGAACCGCTCGTAGCTCTCGATGCCGGGCTTCTTCATCTTTTCGAGCACGCGCGGGTTGGTGTGCTCGGGTGCAACCGACAGCTGGCCACCGGTGTGGTGACGCGCCAGCTCGGCCACGAACTCGGGACTGCGTTCGGCCAAGTCGTAGCGCACGCCGGAAGCCACGAACACGCGGTTCACGCCTGGCACCTCACGCACCTTCTTCAGCAAGTCGATGACCGGCTGGTGGTCGGTCACCAGGTTCTTGCAAATGCCGGGGTGCACGCAAGAAAGGCGCCGGCAAGCGCTCTCGGTACGCTCGTCCTTGCAGGTCATTTTGTACATGTTGGCCGTCGGCCCGCCAACGTCGCTAATCATCCCCGAAAAGCCGGCCATGCGCGTCAAAGCCCGCACTTCACGCACCACGCTGTCGGACGAGCGGCTCTGAATCACCCTGCCCTCGTGCTCGGTGATGCTGCAAAACGTGCAGCCGCCAAAGCAACCGCGCATCGTGACAATCGACTCTTTGACGGTCTCGAAAGCCGGCACCTTCTCGCCCCGATAGCTGGGGTGCTGGGCGCGCTCGAACGGCAAATCGTAAAGCGCGTCCATCTCTTGCTCGCTCAAGGGCAAGGCGGGTCGGTTGAAGTACACGGCTTGCTTGCCGTGTACCTGCAGAAGCGGCCGAGCATTGGCCGCGTTGGTCTCGACCTGAAAACGCTGCGACATCTGCGAAAAAGCGCGTTTGTCAGCCAGCACCTCTTCGTAAGATGGCAGCACCACCGGCAGTCCATCGGGCACGAAGCGGCTCGGCGCCGCCGCAATGCGGCCCCACTCCTCTGCGTCGTCGATCACGTGGGCGGTGCCGCGCACGTCCTTCAAGTCGGCGACGCGCTCGCCGCCGTCCAGGCGCCGCGCGATTTCCCAGGCCGCGCGCTCACCCATGCCGAAAACCAACAGGTCGGCCTTCGCGTCGAGCAAGATAGAGCGCCGAATCGAATCAGACCAATAATCGTAGTGCGCAATGCGGCGTAACGACGCCTCGATACCGCCCAGCACGACCGGCGTCCCCGGAAACGCCTGGCGGCACAGGTTCGAGTACACGATAGTGGCGCGGTTCGGCCGCATCTCGGTGCGACCACCAGGCGAATACTGATCCTCCGAGCGCACCTTCTTCTGCGCCGTGAGCTTGTTCAGCATCGAGTCCAAGTTGCCCGCGCTGACGCCCACGAACAGGCGCGGCTTGCCCATGCGGTTAATGTCTTCCGGCGTGCGCCAATCCGGCTGCGCCACCACGCCGACTTTGTAGCCGCGCGCCTCCAAAAACCGAGCGATCAAGATTGGCCCGAACGCGGCGTGATCGACGTAGGCGTCTCCAGTCACGATTAGAATGTCGAGCTCCGCGTAGCCGCGCTCCTTCATCTCGGCGCGCGTGGTCGGTAGAAAGCCCCGGCGCGCCGTGGGGGGCGCCGCCTTACCGGGAATGCGCAGCTGGACGAGGCTCACCCGCTGCGGTGTAGCAGGCTCCGCCCAAAGCTCCCCCCAAGCGCTCATTTTTGGCGAACATTGCAAACTTTGCGCAGCCTTCAAGTGCTCCAGCGCCGATTCCGCCTTCATTTCGAATGCTTCGCCGCGGCTGCCGGCGGGCCGGGGCTGGCATGCTTTCTGCTCCTCAAAGCCTCACGTGAGCAGCCCTGGTCGTCACCCCAGCACCGAGCCGGACGTGTCCGGCCGAGCCCCCGAACGCCGCATCCATCATCGGGTGCTGGTCGGCGCTGCCGCCTGGCTCGTCACCGACGACGAACGCTACAGCGCCGAGTGCGTCAACGTTTCGATGGGCGGCGCAGCCGTCAGCACCGAAGGCCGCCTTCCCACCGGCAGCCTCGTACGCTTCGAGCTGTCGCTCGGCATGGACCATGGCTCGGTCGCCATCCGCTGCGAAGTCGTGCGCTCAGCGCAGGCGGAGCTCGGCCTGCGCTTCCTCGCGCTAGACCGAGCGTCGCTCGAAGCCGTGTTGTCGCTGCTGTAAAGCGCCGCGCTATGAAGCCGTGTTGTCGCGGCCGTAAAGCGCCGCGCCCGAATCAGTCGAGCGCGCCGAACGCTTCACGCAACCGCATCAAATCGGGCTCCAGGACGTAGCCGCCGATGCCGACGCGGAACGAGATGGTCGTCTCGTCACCCCACGGCCACCACAAGCCGAACACCACCAGGCGTCCGCTCGTGTCACCCGTGAAGAGCCGCTGGTCCGTGCGGACGCCGCCGGTGTTCTCGGCAACCTCACGCACTTGCGGCGGCGCGTTGACGACCGTCTTCATGGTCCACTCGCTCGGAAAGTATTGGGTCACGACTGCGCGTGCTTCGGCGTCCAGCTCACTGCTGAACGACGACGCCACGCAGGAGAACCGGCTGTCCCAGCTAAAGCCCCCCTTGATCCAAGCCTTCTTGAAGCGCCCGCACATTTCGAACAGGGCTGCCGAGGAGGAGCCTCCGCGTACTTCCATGGCGCCAGCCTAGCCGGTTTCGAGGACGTTGGCAGGTTTGTGCCACGATATCAGGCGCCTACACCCCACCGGCCCGGCGGTCCGGGGCGACGGCAGGGCCTTTGAGCGTTTTGGAGGCTGCTAAGAACCGACCCCGTCTAGGCAGCCGGGCCGGTCCTGGCTTGTTGCGAGAGCCAAATTCCTCTACGAACCCGCCCGGCCGCCTATGAGCAGAAATACCGTTAGTGATTTTGTGGTCTTCGACGACGCCGCCCTCGGTCGGAAATGGTCGGGCAAAAAGGTCCCGATTTCCGATGTCTACGAGGCCTACATCGACGGCAAGCTCGATATCCCCCAGGACAAGTGGAACGACTTTTTCTCGACCCGTCACGAAACCATGTCGTTTCGGCTGACCGAGTCCCACATCAAGTGGGCGTTCACGAACTTCCTGCCGGAGGTGACCATTCACTCCAAGGCTCAGGACAGCCGCATCGTTGGCGAGCACTACAACCGCGGTAACGATTTCTTCGAGTGGTGCTTGGGCGAGGCCATGGTCTACACGGCGGCCTCGTTCGAGACCCCGGACATGCCGCTCGAGCAAGCGCAGTACCGCAAGATCGATCGCGCCTGCACCAAGCTGCAGCTGAAATCGGGCGAAAGCTTGCTCGACATCGGCTGCGGCTGGGGCACCTTCGTCGCCCGCGCCGCCAAAGAGTTCGGCGCCAAAACCTACGGCGTCACGCTCGCTCAAGAGCAGGTCAACTTCGGCACCGACCGCATCAACAAGTACGGCGTGGCTGATCGCGCCAAGGTCGAGGTCTGCGACTACCGCAACATTCAGGGCAGGTTCGACAAGATCGTCAGCCTAGAAATGGTCGAGCACGTCGGCATCAAGAACCTGGTCGGCTACTTCCAGAAGGTGCACGAGCTGCTGGCCGATGAAGGCTTGTTCGTCCTGCAGTGGACCGGCATCCGAAACCTGTACAACCCGCAGAACCCGCTCTCGGCGCTGACCTTGCGCCCCGAAGACTTGATCTGGGGCTTGTTCATGAACCGCTACGTTTTCCCGGGTGCTGACGCGAGCCTCACGCTTTCGGGCATGATCCGCGCGGCCGAGGACGGCGGTTTCGAGGTCACCGACGTCGAGAACATGAGCCCGCATTACGTCATTACCCTGCGCGCCTGGCGCGACCACTGGGTCTCCAACAAAGAGAAGGTCATCAAGGCCTACGGCGAGCGCTGGTACCGCCTCTGGTACTTCTTCCTGCACTGGTCCGCGCTGATCGGCGAGCAAGGCTCGGCCTTCACCTACCAGGTCATGATGCACAAGAACTCCGACAGCTTTGATCGCAAGAAGCTGCAGTTCGCCTCCGGCAAGACCTGGAGATAGGTAGGGTTGAAAAGGCGGCGCCCTTGCGGGTGGCCGCCTTTGCTAGGCCCACGCCTGGAACCGTTTCCAGTCTGGATCCTGCATGTTAAGGTGGGTAAAGCATGGCTCAGTTCCCGAAAGACTTCGTGTGGGGTGCGGCGGCAGCTTCGTATCAAATCGAAGGCGCGGTCGACGCTGACGGCCGGGGCGCCAGCGTTTGGGACATGTACTGCCGAAAGCCGGGCATGGTCTGGAACGGGCACACCGGCGACGTGGCCTGCGACCACTATCATCGCTACGCCGAAGACGTAGGGCTGATGCAGCAGATCGGGCTGCAAGCGTACCGCCTGAGCGTCGCTTGGCCGCGCATCCAACCCAGCGGGGTTGGTAAACCCAACGTCGCCGGGCTAGATTTTTACGATCGACTAGTCGACGCGCTGTTGGCGGCCGGCATCACGCCGTGGGTAACGCTGTTTCATTGGGACTTCCCGCTTGATTTGTATCATCAAGGCGGCTGGCTCAACCGCGACAGCGCCGACTGGTTCGCCGACTACACGACGCATGTCGTCGCGCGCTTGTCCGACCGTGTGAAGCATTGGATGACCC